>CAZGFB010000013.1:0-14882 GCA_964525175.1 uncultured Candidatus Saccharibacteria bacterium
TTATGAGTTTACGAAATAAATATCCAATGAGTGGACAGCTCCTGTAAGGAGGAGCAGACCGAGTTTTGGTTTTTGCGTTAAGAATAATTTATATAATTTTCAGAAACACGAAGCGTGAGCTTGGGGTGGGACCCAAGCGCAAGGTCGCAGGTGCGACGGCACCGAGACATGGTGAAAAGATTTTTCAGCAGAAAAATACTTTTGACTTAGTGAGGGAGATTGTTTTGGGGGATGGACACAAAATAACTTTCAGACTGGATTCACAAATATTTTTCTGGTGAAAAATTTCGCGAACCCGACTCGTGCCGTCGCACTCCGTCTTTTGGTCTGATGCCCATCAGACCAAACCTGCCTCCGCAGGAATGACACAGACTACTCAACTGAGACTACGCGTAACACCTCCTCGATAGTCGTCTCACCTAAAATACAATTAAAAATTCCGTCTTCTAACATTGTGAGCATCCCCTCTTTTTTCCCCTGCTCTTCAATCTTATCAGTCGTCTCACCCTTTATAATCATTTCTTTAATCGTCGAAGACACTTTCAAAACCTCGTGAATACCAACACGGCTTTTATATCCATCTTCAGATTCATCAGATTTTTTTGGTCGATAAAAAGGAATTTTCTCCCAAACAGCATTTGGCGCCACAATTTTTTCCGCTTTTAATTGCTCGAGAACTCGATCAAGGTCAACAGATTTTCGTAGTGCATCCAATCCTGCTTTTGTCATAAAATATTTTTCTTTTGCTTTTGTTAGCCTCCTCACAAGTCTTTGCGCCACAACCACAGAAAGTGTTGAGACCAAAAGAAAGGGCTCGATTTTCATATCAACAAGTCGAGGAATTGCTCCCGCAGCTGAGTTGGTGTGAAGTGTTGAAAGCACAAGGTGACCTGTCAAAGATGCATTGATAGCCAAAGATGCGGTTTCATTATCGCGAATTTCTCCCACCATAATAATATCCGGGTCTTGTCGTACCAAAGAACGTAAACCATTTGCAAAAGTAAGTCCAATTTCTGATTTCACCTGCGTTTGATTAATTCGCTTCATTTGATATTCGATAGGATCTTCAATTGTAGAAATATTTACATCAGGCTGATTAAGCAAATCAAGCACTGTATATAGTGTCGTTGTTTTTCCTGAGCCTGTTGGGCCGGTGGTAAGAATCATTCCAGTTGAAAGTTTTGTCGCTTCATGCAGACGCTCAAGCCCCACCCCATGAAAGCCGAGGCCTTCCAAAGAAAAACCTGAAGCATTTTCACGCAAAATACGCATTACAGTTTTTTCACCATAGTATGTTGGCAAGATAGAAACACGAAAAGAAACTTGTTCTTTATCTAGCTCGATTTTGAAACGTCCATCTTGAGGTAAACGTTTTTCATCAAGTTTCAAATTGGAAAGCACTTTAATTCGCGCAGTTATAGAAAGACCGGCTTGTTTTGGAAGCACCATAGCGTCATGAAGCATTCCATCAATACGATACCTCACCACAACTTCTGCATCCTCTGGTTCAATATGAATGTCGGAAGCTCCTTGCAAAATCGCATGCTTTAAAAGAGTATCCACAATACGCACCACAGGCAAATGTTCCGCAAGTTTTTTTTCATCAACCTCCCCTCCTCCGGCCCCTGAAACAAGTGACGAGGATTCTTTTTGAATCAGTGAGCCGAAATCATCCTTAAGACTTTTTTGATATTGAAGCAAAACAGATTTTATTGATTCTGAATTTGTAAGACGTGTAAGAATCTTAAGACCTGTTTTCTTTTTAATGAAATCAACAGAAGAAATATCATCTGTATCAAGCATTGCAACCTCAAGAAAATCTTTGTCTTTTTTAAAGGCAACAACATTGTGCGCTCGAGCAATAGGCTCGGGAATAAGAGAAAGTACATCAATACCAATTTTCTGATCCTTCAAATCAACAAACGGAATTCCGAGTAAGTAAGCCTGCATTCGACGTAAGTCATCTTCGGTAATCTTTCCTTCAGAGATCAAAATATTTCCGACGCTATCACTTTTTGTCTTCGCAATTTCTTGAGCCATATCAAAATCTTTTTGCGAAACAAGCCCCGCATCAGTTATAAATTCTCTAAGTTGTGATTCTTCGATGTACATCCCGTTAGAAATTTATTTAATAATATTTTAGCAAATAATTTTTATATTTTACTGAAATCAGACGATGCTAGAAATTGTACCTATGATAAATTTCTAACGGGATACATGTTTATAAAAGTTTCTACTATTATATCACGAAGAAAGAAAATTGTTGTATTAATTTAAATAATTTAATAGCGTTTGACATTTTTATAATTCAGGATATGCTCAATTTAGAACAAACAGAACCTAACAATATGAATACCAACGAATTCAGATCTCTTTCGGTCAAACTACACCATGCAACTTGCGTTGAAGATGTTTTCGGGGAAAAGCCACCAACTTACCAAGAACTCAAAAATTGGGTGAGTGAGATTACAGATTTCGCTACTAAAGTGGAAGACAGGAATATTAAGTCTGATGCAATACATCTAGTTGAACAAGAGGTAGCATTTTTTTCGAAATGGGCAAGAACACAAATAGCCTTAAAAACATATGGCAAAAGAGAAGAGTGCCCACTTATTTTAAATCTCGATGTTGTCGAATTTGAGGGGTGTCAAAAATTTCGCCTGTGTAAAGAAAAATCGAAAGCTTTTCTCGAAGAACTTCACGCAATAAACTTCAAAGGATACTGGCATCGAGACAAGGTAATCTTAAGAAAGGATGACAAAATACTACGGGAAGGATATGTTCAATATTACGGCACCCACGCAGCAACCGAGTTTTTCTTTGAAATCATCTCTAAATACAGCCGTGATATACGTCTAACCGCCTCCATGTTTGAGATCGGAACCACCCTCGAAATCCGAACTTGGGCATTTTTCAGCGTTGGAGAATTCTTGATAAAGGAGTTCCGTTGAGTATACAAATCACCCACCTAAAAAGGGGTGATTTTTTCTATATTTATTTTCTTGCTACTGGGCTGTGTATTTGTTAACATTATTTATACAAACATTCTAGAAAATTTCAAACTACTATTTTATGCAAAAATTTTTATTTCACTCAATTCTTTATACATCGATATTTATATTGTCTGCATTTGCTTTTGTTGGATATCAAAAACATATTATTTCTCAAATTTCTGCCGACAAGCAAGCTCAAATGACCTCGGCTTTGAATGCTTTACCTAAAAACAAGCCTTTGTTTTCAATGCTTTTTGTGGGTGATGTTATGTTAGATCGAGGTATTAGAGAAACAGTGGAAACAAAATATGGTGGTGATTATTTGAAAATGTTTGATTTTATAAAAACAAGTATCGCTCGATCAGATGTTTCAATATTAAATCTTGAAGGACCTGCATCAGACAAAGGTTCTGATAAATATAATCTTTATTCTTTTAGAATGGACCCTGATGTTTTAAAAGTGCTACGTACTGTTGGTTTTAATGTGATTTCATTTACAAATAATCATGTTGGGGATTGGGGGCGAGATGCTTTCAACGATACAATTGACCGTGCGGGTCATAAAGATTTTACCGTCATTGGTGCAGGTTTGGATTATAACAGCGCAAAAAAACCTATCATTCTTGAAAAGAGTGGGATTAAAGTTGGTTTTCTTGGTTTTTCAGATGTTGGACCAAATTCAATGGAATCAAGTGAGGAAACTTCAGGAATTTTACTTTTGTCAGATCCAAATCTTGAATCTATAATCAAGGAAGCAAAAAAAGATATTAATCATTTGGTGGTTGTGGTGCATTGGGGCGAAGAATATAGAACAGACCCCACAGAACGCCAGATTGAATTTGGAAGAAGGCTTGTTGATTGGGGTGTCACGGTTGTCGTTGGACATCACCCTCATGTAATAGAACCCACCGAAAAATACAAAAATGGTTTTATAGCATACAGTCTTGGTAATTTTATCTTCGATCAACATTTTTCAAAAGAAACTATGGAAGGTGAAATTCTTGAAATAACATTGAATAAAAACGGAATTGAATCATCAAATATAAAAAAGGTTGTGTTGGATAAGGATTATAAGCCTTCGTTAGAGTAGTTGGTAGCTCGCCCTCCTAATTTTTTGCCATTAGCTCTGCTATGTATTTTCCTTGAGAAAATACATGGCAAAAATTTTGGAGGGTAAATAGTTCGTAGTGAATACAAATACAAAAGTTGCGCCCCTTCGGGGCGCAACTTTTGAATGCATAGCTAAATCAAAAAATTCGAATAATTTTTACTATTTACAACTTCAATATTTTTTACCGGTGACTTACTTGGTATTTTTACACTTTCGATATTATATTTACACTCGTACCCTTTTATCTTTTTAGAACCATCCTCCTCAATAATATCAATTTCTTGATCATTTTTCTCTCTCCAAAAATAATAATTTGTATTATTTTTGTATAATCTTTTTGCTTTCATTAATTCAGAAATAACAAAATTCTCAAAAAGTGCACCCTTGTCTTCTCTTATACCCATATCCACAAGTCGCCCTAAAATACCATTCCTAATTCCATTATCCCAAAAATATATTTTATCCATAAGTCTCGCCTTGACCCTCTCCTTTCCAGAATATGCAGGTAATCTAAAAATAATATATGCTTGCTCCAATATATGTATGTATTTTTCAATAGTATTTCTTGATACCTTTAAATCATTTGCAATACTATTTATTGAGAAAGTTGAACCAATTTGATCAGCTAATATTTTTAAAATATTTTGAACCAGTATAGGTTTTCTTATACTTTCAAAAGCTAATATGTCTTTTATTAGGTAATCATTAGTCAATTGCAGTAATCTTTCTGTTCTTTTTTCACCACTCAGTAATCTTATTTCAGGATACATCCCCCAAATAAGCATATCATCTGTGTGTTGATATATATCATTATTATTTTCTAGAATTGTTTGAAATTCGGAAACCATCAAAGGATTCATATAAAGCGAAATATTCCTCCCCGTGAGTGGCTCATTCATCATATTTTGCAAATCAAAGGCAGAAGAACCCGTAGCAATTATTTGAATATCTGGATAGGTGTCATATATTAACTTAATAGATTTTGCGCACCCTTCTATATTTTGAGCTTCGTCTATAAAGACAAGTTTGGAATCCCCGATAAATTGCTTTAGCTCATTTGAATTTTTTTTACTTGAAAAGCTTTCTTGAACATTCGGCTCATCTCCATTTAAAAAACGCACATTATCATATTCGTCTCGCAAGTGTTTCAACAACGTTGTTTTTCCTATCTGCCTTGCGCCGTATATCAAAATAACCTTTCCTTGAAAGATGTTTTCTTTAATTTTATTGTGAATATGCCTATTTATAAAGGGTTTATTATGCATGTCATTGTAGTATACAATAATGCTAGCTTTTTTGCAATGTATAATGACAATATCAAAAATAGCTATATTTTTAGGCACATTTTTGATGTATAAGAATACAAAAGTTGCGCCTTACTGCGCAACTTTTGTATTGTATTTGTATTTTTCTACTCACTACTCACCCTCCAAGCTTTTTGGTTACAAAAACCTAGGAGGACAAGCTACCTACTACTCACTATCTGGTTACTTCATCTTCGCCCTCGTCGCCTCATCCAATCCTCCACTTTGTGGAACACCTACATAGGCTTGGAATTTCTTTAGCGCAGCGATTGTTGCATTACCAAATCTGTCACTTTCGTTTCCGGGAGAGCCAGGGCCTTCAGTTGCGATTGTGTATCCGTGAGAGTTTAGCCAGAGTTGTAGTCTTTTGACATCAGGGTCTTGCATGTTTACGAACAGGTTTTTTGGGAAAAGAAGACCGGATGATACTGATGGTGTAGGTATTGAGATGGGTGCGGGTGTATATACAGGTGCTGGTGTATATACAGGAGTTGATACTGCAGATCCTCCTTGTTGAGCTAGCATGCTTTGTAGTAAAGCGATGAGAGCGTTTAATTGCTTTTGTAGGGATGCGATTAATGCTTGATTGTTTGCTGGTATAGCGGTTGTTGTTAATCCTCCTTGTGCGTTTATGTAGTTTCTTGTTGCTTCATCAAACGTACCAGTTGCGGGAAGTTTGACTGCTGTTTGTAATCTCTTGAGAGCAGAGATTGTTGCGTTTCCGAAATATGTTGTTTCGTTTCCTTTTGATCCTGCTCCTGTTGTTGACACTGTGTAGCCTTTTGAGTTAAGCCAGATTTGTAGGTTCTTTACGTCTAGGTCTTGTGCTCCGAAGGAGAGATTGCGGAGGAATTTGATGGATGTTGTGAGGGTTGGGGGTGGGGTTGTGCCTCCACCGCTTCCTCCGCCACCGCCTGTGGATCCACCTCCACCACCGCTCGGTCTTATTACCACTGGACATGCACTAGTTGTGAAGGTTTCATCAGATGAACCTGTTTCAACATCATCATATGAAGCCAATATCTTGTAATGATATGTAGTTGCGCAAGTAAGTCCTGTTAGAGTTGCAGAGTGAGATGTTGTGTTTGTTCCGGATGATGCAGATGAACCATACGAAACAGTTGTTCCGTATGAAATTGTACTTGTTGAACTTGATGATGTTGTGAAAGTGATGAGTGCTGATGTTTGCGAAGGAGTAGCTGATATTGATGATATTAGTGAGATAGCACCATACTCATATGATCCGATGTCTGATGTGTTTACTCGATCGTATCCCCTAGCATCTGTTGTAGGCGCAGAGGCATCATCACCTGCGTCGATAGCAGGACTTGCTGAAAGGAGAGCTACTGTTTGAACTGGGCCTCCGTTGTCTTTTAATCCACTGGTGTCTAGTTTAGGATCGGTTGATGTGGCATCACCTTCTCCTGCGAATCCACAGGAGTTTCCTGAGTCGATGTTGTGACCACCGGAGGTGTATGTACTGAAATAGCAGTTGTTATCAGCAACGGAATAGAAAATAGTGTTTGTTATTAGGGATTCACCACCAATATATATACCATTAGACTTCGCAGGGTCATCATTGTAGAAAGTTGAATTGGTGATTGTTGTTATGGAAGCACCACTTCTTATAGAACCAACTCTACCGTCACTATTATTAACAAAGGTGGTGTTGATCAAACTAAATTCTCCATCACCGTCATAATTAATAGCCCCTCCATCACCCTCTGTTGCTGCACTTTCGCTAAATATGGAATTGTTTATTATTAAATCACCATCTGTATCGGAGTAAATAGCTCCTCCTCTTAGTGCTGAGTTTCCATTGAATGTAGAATTATTTATTATTAGGTCACCACCACTTAAACTAGAAAATTTTATAGCTCCACCATAAGAAAAAGTATTTTCGTTATCAATAAACTGACTATTGTTAATTGTTATTCCATCTGAATTATCAACTCTTAGCGAAGAATACCGCCCATTATTATTGATAAATTTTAAGTCGGTGAGCGCTAAAGTTCCAGCAACGGTAACGTTCTGCTCAATCGGAAAAAAACCATCTGTTATTGTTAAACCAGAAATTACAAAATTCCCGTTGTTGCTAATAAAATTATTTTCTCCAACATTAAAATCTATTGTCAAAAGACCTGAGCCAGGTCCGACAATGTTTAGACTATGATCAAATATCATCTCAGTGCCTTCGGCACTTAGTGAGATTGTTTCTCCATAAAGACTTGGTGCGAAAGTTATAGTATCACCCTCTACACTTTGGGCAATAGCTTCGCGTAGGGTCGTTCCTTCTCCGTCATCATCAAGAAGAGAGCTTACAATAATGGACTCGGCACTTCGTTCTGTTGTAAAAGTTAAGTCTGATGTTGTGGCTAAATTACCTAATTCATCTGTATATGAAATCTGATAGTGATATAACGAATTACTTGTTAAACCACTTAATGTTGCTGAATGAGACGTTGTTGCAGTTCCTGAAGTTGTTGATGAACCATACGAATAGGTAAGGCCGTACGAGATAGTACTTGTTGAATTCTCGGGAGTATTAAAAGCTATATAGGTGTTTGAATTACCAACACTAACCACAGGGGATGAAATGTTAGAAGTAACGTAGATATACCCCCCATACGTCACCGCAGCTAATTTTTCTCCATCCGCAGAGACAACAATCGATCTCCAGTATTGTGATCCCATATCAGTATTTTCTTCCCAAGTATTACCGCCATCACTAGAGGTATATACACCTCCATAACTTGGTACAGCCGCCAACTTTGCTCCGTCTGCAGAGGATGCAATTGAAACCCAAGCTCTCGACCCCGCACTCGTGCTCGTTGCCCAAGTAGCTCCAGATGTGGTTGAAGTGTAGATATAGCCAAAGTTACCAGATGCAGCAGCCAACTTTGTTCCATCTTCGGAAGAAGTAATAGATCGCCACACTCTCACTCCGGCGTCTGTACTTGTGGCCCAAATTTCTCCACTTGTAGTAGAGGTATATATATATAACCATTGGAGTTATTAAGATAATCTCCAATTTGAGTTGCGGCGAGATAGGTGCCATCGGCAGAGGATGTGATGGAGCCCCATTCTCGTGAGCCAGAAGAAGTACGCTCTGCCCATGTTGCTCCAGATGTGGTTGAGGTGTAGATATATCCATAATAAACAGCAGCAGCGAGATTTGTTCCGTCTGCAGAGGAGGTAATAGATCTCCAATTTCTCGATCCTGCATCTGTACTTGTAGCCCAAGTAGCTCCAGATGTGGTTGAGGTGTAGATATAGCCACCAGATACAGCAGCGGCTAGATTTGTTCCGTCTGCAGAGGAGGCAATAGATATCCAAGCTCTCGATCCTGCATCTGTACTTGTAGCCCAAGTAGCTCCAGATGTGGTTGAGGTGTAGATATAGCCACCAGATACAGCAGCGGCTAGATTTGTTCCGTCTGCAGAGGAGGCAATAGATATCCAAGCTCTCGATCCTGCATCTGTACTTGTAGCCCAAGTTTTTCCCGAGTCGATGGAAGTATAAATATATCCATTAATAACAACGGCAGCCAACTTTGTTCCATCTGCGGAAGAAGTAACGGATTGCCAATCTCTAGCCCCAACACTCTCCACTGGTGCCCAATAATATGCCTCTGCTTTCGGCACTTGCGCAAAAAACATAAATAGTAATACAAATACAAAAACGATATTTCTAGTTTTAAAAATCATAGGGTCTAATTAAATATTAAAAAACGGCATCAGCTCACTTAGTATGAGATAATTGTATCATTTGTGAATTTTATGTAAACAAAACGAGTGAGACCTTTTCAGATAGAGCTAGAGTATAATCACCACCCTTAATAGTTATTCATCAAATAATCCTTGGCATTCAACCTTGTGGCAACGAGAACAGGCATATCTGGAAAATTTTTCTTCCAAACCGCCGGCTCTTTATGTTTTCTTTCTTCTTTATATTTCATTTCAAAAGCTGTAATATGCCCACCCTCCCATTCCTCCACAAGGTCTACTTCCTGTTTATCGTAAGTTCTTAAAAAATATTGTTTAGCAAATAAATCTCTTTTCCCTATCATCATTTTTTTTCTTTCAGATATAAAGAAATTTTCCCACAAGGCACCTTTGTCAGGCCTTGAATCTATGTCGGTAAATAACCCAATAATTGCATTTCTCATGCCAACATCGTAGAAAAATATTTTCTGTTTTTTTGAAACCTGTGAACGAATATTCCGAGAAAAAGCAGGTAGACGATACACAACAAAAGCCTGTTCTAAGTAACTGATGTATGTTTCAACAGTCTTTCTATTTGCATCTACAGAGTTTGCGATTTCTTCATAAGATACTTCTTGACCTATTGAAGATGCTAATAGTTTTAATATTTTTTCAAGAACTAAAGGCATCCGCAAACCTTCAAATTTTAATAAGTCCTTATATAAATATTGTGAAGTTATGGTATTTAGCAATTCTTTTCTATCTATTTCCCCGAATAAAATTCCTGGATACATTCCATATGTAAGCCCAATGGAGATGATTTGGTCGGCCTGATTTACACTTGTGTGATTTGCAATTTCAGAAAAAGAAAGTGGGAGGAGTATATATTCTAATGATCTACCGGTAAGCGGCTCTTTCGTTTTGTTTGCAAGTTCAAAAGATGATGATCCAGAGGCTATTATTTGTACATTTGGATATGTATCATGCATAAGCTTTAAAGTTAGGCCGATATCAGAAACAAGCTGAGCTTCATCGATTACAATAAGTTTTTTACCATGAACAAAATCTCCTAGCTCTTTTTCATTCGCATTCTGCAATTTTGATCGAATATCTGGATCATCACAGGTGTAATATTCAACATTATCAATTTCCTTGATAATCTCCTTAATCATAGTTGTTTTCCCAACCTGCCTTGGCCCATACACAACAATAATCTTCCCCTTAAAAAGGTTGTTTTTTATGTATTTTTCTATATGTCTAGGTATATAATTCATATAATTTGTAGGCTAATACCATTTTTAGTACTAATAATGGTATTATGATATCATTTTTAATATAGATTTGCAAACTTACGAGACGATAACAAATAGAATTAGATGTGTGAGATTTGGCTTTACGAGACTCGTAGTCTCGGACAAAGTTTTTCTTGCCAAAAAAATCTATTATGGTATTATTGACATATCAAGCAATTCCGTTCCGAAAGAACGGAATTCGTTTTTTAGAAAAGCAAGAGTGAAACGATGGATTTTCTAACCCGTCAAACTTTTTGCCATCACATTTTCTTTTTCAAAGAAAATGCAGGCTGGAAGCCAATGGCAAAAAGTTAGTCGGGTGGTGATTTTCAAAACTCGCTTCGCTCTTTAAGAAAATCAACCATGTTCGACCTAAAAACAATCAGTGCCGTGTTTGCCCAACTTGAAGAAGAGCGAGGTATTTCACGTACAAAAATCATAGAAGCAATAGAAGCAGCTTTAGCAACAGCATATAAAAAAGAATTTGGTAAAAAAGGCCAAATTATTCGCTGTTCTTTCGATCCAGAGTCTGGTAAAACAGATTTTTATCAGGTAAAAATCGTTGTTGATGAAACAAGAGTTATCATGCCAGAAGAAGACGAAGATTTGCTAGCAGATGATGATGACAGAATCCGCTTCAACAGTGAACATCACATCACAACAGCCGATGCTAAGTTTATTAAAAAAGGAGCCCAGGTGGATGAAGAAGTTGTCTTCCCCCTTGAAACAAAATCAGATTTCGGCCGTATTGCAGCCCAAACAGCAAAACAAGTTATCATTCAAAAAATTCGAGAAGCAGAAAAAGAATCTGTCGTTTCAGAATACGGAGAAAGAGAAGGAGAAATTATTTCAGGAACAGTTCAAAGAGTTGAAAAAGGTAATATTTACTTAGATATGGGGCGAGCAGTTGCTGTGCTTCCATACGAAGAACAAATCCCCGGAGAGCGATACCGACAAGGTGAAAGAATTCGCGCTTACCTTTTCCGAGTTGATGATGCTACAAAGGGAGTATTTCTAAAAGTTTCTCGTTCACATCCAAAATTCTTAGAAGGATTGTTCAGAGCCGAAGTTCCAGAAATCAATGCAGGTACAGTTGAAATAAAAGCTGTTGCAAGAGAAGCTGGCTCACGTTCAAAAGTTGCAACATTTTCAAATGATTCACACATCGACCCAGTTGGTTCTCTTGTGGGACAGCGAGGAGTTCGTGTTTCAACAGTAATGAGCGAGCTTGCCGGAGAAAAAATCGATATTATCGAATGGTCAGAAGATCCAGCACAATTTATTGAGGATTCCCTTTCACCAGCAAAAGTTATCAATGTTGAATTAGATGAAACAGAGCATAAAGCAATTGTAATTGTTTCTGAAGATCAACAGTCATTAGCTATCGGTAAAGGAGGGCAAAATGTTCGCCTTGCTGCAAAACTTACTGGATGGAAAATTGATATTAAATCAGTAAAAGGAGATGAAATAGTTGAATCAGACGGAAAAAGCATAGATGAGGAGGTTGAGGTTTTGGAAGATAATCTTTCAAAAGAAGAAGAGGCCCCGGTTGAAGATGAGGCCGTAGAGAAAACTCCTGTTGTGGAAGAAGTACCCACTTCGACAGAAGAGATTCCCGAAAAAGCCTAATCAAAATATCTAAATTGAAATTACATAAAAAACGCCCAATTATGGGCGTTTTTTTGCCTGCCCGAGAGTTTTTTGTACTCAAAAAACTCTATAGGGTTATCCACTTTTCTTAAATTGCAATAAACATATTAGTGGTATAATAGAGTCTATCCTCAGACGCGAGGATTTAGTATTAATTTAAAAAACATACAAGTAAATGAAAAAAACACATTATTCAGCAATTCTACTAGTGGCCATTCTTGCAATATTTGCAGGAAACGTAGCGTTTGCTCAAGAGGGTTCGGAGACATCGGAGAAGCCAGGTATATGGCAAAAACTTTTTGGCCCAAAACAAGAGAAAATCGATGACCAAAAAGCAAGATTGGAAGAACAAAGAGTTAGAATCGAGGGCGAGAGAGCAAAGCTAGAAGAACAAAAATTAAAAAGAGCATCAACAACAGCTAAAATTGAAGACCGTCTACAAGATCGTGAAAACAGACTCGCTTCAACAACAGCTAAAATTGAAGTAAGGGAGGAAAAACGAGCATCAAGCACAGAAGCTCGCAGAATTAAACTTGAGGATAAATTCAAAAAAGGAGTTGCAAATCAAATCGCAAAAGTAAATGACCGACTTTCTGATGCAATTGACCGAATTACAAAAATCGACACAAGGCTTGTAGCCCATATTGCAAATCTTAAAGCAAAAAATGTAGATACAACATCATCCGATGCTCTACTGGTTACAGCTCAAACAAAACTTGCTTTAGCGAAAGAAAAAGTTACAACACTAAACACTTCTTTGCAAGCAATTCTTACAGATAGTGTAAGCACAACAACAAAAAATACAATTAAAGCAAAGACAGCTGAGGCCAATACTTATGTAAAATCAGCGCATGAGGCTTATATAAATGTTGTAGAAAATCTAAAACCAGGGAAGAATAAAGAAGATAGGGTAGCTACAAGCACAGCAACGACAACTCCGTAGGGAACACGACACCAATACACGAATAAATACAACGAATTACACGAATATGATACGGGATTCAGAATTCCATTCGCGTCATTCGCTCCCCATTCGTAAATTCGTGTCGAGTTAAAAATAATTACAAAATTAAAAATTATTCAAAATATTTATGGAACAACAAAAATCATATGGGGCAGTAGTAGCATCAATCATTATCATTCTCGTTCTTATTGTAGGTGCCCTATATTTCTGGGGTAAGACACTGGAGCAAAGAGCACCAGTAACACCGATTCAAGAAATCGCTAGTTCAACACCTATAGTAAATGATTCAATAGAATCGATAGAGTCTGACCTTAACGATACGCAAGATTTGAAGGATGTGGAGGCGGGGCTTAAATCAATTTAAAATTAAAAAAGAAAAATTTAAAGTTGATACAGATACAATAGAAACAAAACAAAAAGAGCGATTTTCCCTTCGGGAAAATCACTTTTTTTGTTTTCTTACTAAGTTTAAAGGTTAAGTCTTGATAATTCAGAAAAAATATTAGACGTACATCAAAAACTACTCACACCCAATAGGAATTAAGACGTTAGAATTTTCTAGTTTTGCTTTTTTGCTATTTTCACAAGTTTTTCTAAATGACTCTTCCTCTAATTTCTTATATTCATCACTAGAAAACCATTCCTTTTGTATTTGTTCAGAGATTACTCTACCTTGTTCCTTAAAAATACGAAATTCTTCAAGTGTTCTATAGTCCACGGCAAACCATATGTAATGTGACATTAAAAATACCAATACTCCTAGCCCAAACAATATATTTGAAAAAAGATTATATGTGGTACTATTTTTCTTTTTTAAATTTATAACAAATAAAATAATACTTATTATGAAAATTATTAAAACAGATACACTCATTAAGAAAAAAACAGCGAAACCATATCCTTCTTTTCCGCCACAATAAAAAGAATTTTCAGTTATTGAATCAGCAAGTCTACACCTAAAAAACCAGTATAGAAAAACTATAATATTTATAGATAAAGTACCTACCAATAGGCTAATATAATTTTTAAATAATTTGTTCATATAAAAAGTATAACGTAATCGGTCTATATAAAATCTAATCAAACAGTAATATTTTCCCCCGTCTATTGTCAAATGAAAAAGCACCGCGTAAGGACTAACCCTTACGAAGTGCTTCTTCTTGTGTACCTATACAGTATAGATAATTTCTTAAAATATGTAAATTCAAAAAAAGCCTGTATTTCTTGTACTCAAGGAATACAGCCCGCTAGCCTAACAAATAAAAAAGGTGTGTATGCTGAGAAATTTACAAAATTGTTGAGTGTGGAAGTTTTGGGGAGCCTTGGGAGGAGTGGCGACGACGGACAGAGAAAATTTTTAGCAAAAAATTTTTGTGCGACACGAAACTTTCACCGAATAAAATTTTGTAAATTTCAAAATACGGACTTGGATCTCCGCAAGCGAAGATGACAATACGGATGAGAGACTGGATTCCAGACTGAATCTGGAATGACAATCAGATCAACTACGCACTACGAACTACCAACTATGGACTGTGTCGCCTTTTTCTGCTACACTCGCTTCCATATGACATACGCATACACATCAAAATTAGAACTATTAGCAGACTCTTCGGAGGCTTCTTTGGAAGTTGAAGTCTCTTGGGAGGAGCTACAAAAAGCCCGAGCTAAGGCTTTTATTGAAATCCAAAAAAATATTACTTTGGATGGTTTCCGCAAAGGAAATGCTCCTGAAAAAATGATCGTAGAAAAATTTGGAGAAATGTACATCCTTGGTGAAGGAGCAGAAATTGTGATCGACGAAACTTATGGAAAACTTCTCGAGGAACACAAACTTAATACTATTGGGCACCCAGATGTATCT
>CAZGFB010000014.1:0-14546 GCA_964525175.1 uncultured Candidatus Saccharibacteria bacterium
CATTGTAGCAGAGCCACCTTTGTTAGTTATTAACCACACTAATACTTGTAGAACCTTTTTAATTTGCTTCGAATGTATTTACATATTAAAATGTGAGTATATTAAATTAAAATATAAAATTATGACATTTAGAGATTTGGAAGGCAAAGATTTGGGTATTATGGGTTTGGAAGAGACGGAGGGTTCAAGAGATAATCTTGGACAAACGCAAGGTAGGGAATATGTTCCAGTTGATGAAATCTCTGGCGATTATATGACACCAGCAGAAATTGCTGAGGAAAGAGATGAAGTAAGGAGCAGAGCAAAAGACAGTGAAGTTTCACCGGCTGACGAATTAGGGCTCGCACAGGAACCTGATTTTGATGATGGGTTGGTTGAAAAATCTAATTGGGAAGATGCGGTTGAAAAAGGTGAGTTTGATAATGTTGAAGGAAACCCCGTTGGGCCAAGTTTTCAAACGCAAGATAGGGTTTATAGAACAGAGATGGGTGAAATGACAAAAAAAGAAAAAAGTGATAGTAAGTATGAAAGTGGTACCTCCGGAGGTCATGTTCCACAACCAGAAAAACCAAGAGAAAAATGGGGAACAGTAAATCCTAACAAAAACTAATTAAGAAAAAGCCACGAGGAAAACTCGCGGTTTTTTTACATAAAAAAACTGCCGGCGTATGATACGTCGACAGGTTTGGGTTATCTGCTGATGAGCGGGTCGTGCCCGTGTCTCATTAGGCTTCCACAGGCGCCCCACCACTTCACAAAGATGCTTGGAGGTTGTGGTCCATGAAAGTTCACTGGTTGCGGGCTTTCAGGGGGTTTGATTGTTGAAGGAACTGTTCCGGCGCTTTTCTGGGCGCCCCGATCTGATTGGGCTTGTTTTGCCATAGGTCAAATAATATAACATATAATGAATTTTATGCAAGGATTTGCGTATATTTGAATTTGTTGTAATATCTGATTTAGAAAAACAACAAACATAATATATGAATAATGTAGTACTTTTTGATGCAGACGGAACACTTATTGATTCTATGAATGAAATTTTTGGTGCTGTGTGCAAAGTCTTCGAATCACAAGGCGTTGTACCTCCAAATTATGAGGATTATCTTCTCAATTTCAGGTTCCCTTTTGGTGGATATTATAGATCTCGAGGTGTAAATCTTTCTAGTGAAGAAATTCTTCGTATTTATCTTAAGGCCTATCACGATGAGAATGGTGAATATAACCCTCCTTTTCATCCTGATGCTCCACCATTAATCCGGTGGCTTCACAGTATGCGAGTTAGATGTAAAATCATCACTGCAAACAGTACGGAGAACATAATAAGAGTTCTCTCATCGTTGAATTTTGACGATTTTATAGAATGTACATCTGCTGAAGAAAAAGTTGAGGCAATTCGTGAGGAGATGGGTAAGTCAAGGTTTGGCCGTATGATTCCTTTTGTTGTCGATACGTGTGCTGACGTAGATGATGGCAAAAAAGCCGGAGTCTTCACTGTGGCGGTTTTGAGGGGGAGGATGATATTGGCTCCTGAATTTTTGAAAGCCGGAGCAAAGATCTGTATTCCATCACTCTCGTGTTTAACAGAAGTGGTCACTTGTTGACCACTTTTTCTTTGTCTAATTATTAAAAATGTAACACTTTTCTCGGTCGTGAAAAGTGTTACATTTAGATTAATTCATGAAACTATTCTTAATTCATAATTCTTAATTCTACTTCGTGTTCAAATTCACATAAATATCCTCAAGGGCTTTCACACCGTCTCCAGCAGCAATATTGTTTTGATGATATAAGACATTTGTACAATCGCCAGCGGCCCAAATTCCTTTAACTGATGTTTGTTGTGTGAGAGGGTCTATTTTTATTGCACCAATTTCGTCTAGTTCAACTAAATCTTTTACAATATCAGTATTTGGCATTGCACCAATTTCTACAAAAACTCCTTGCATTGGTATTTCTTTTGTCTCTCCTGTTAAATTATTTTTAACAACAATACTTTGCACAAAAGCATCGCCTTTTATTTCAACGATCTCAGAATTAATTACAGTTGAAACTTTTGGATTTGATAAAACTTTTTCAACTGTAATTGGGTCAGCACGATATTCACTCCTTCTATTTATCATTGTCACACTTTTTGCATAAGCAACTAATTGTGAGACACTTTCAAAACCAGCATTTCCTCCGCCCACAACAGCCACATCCATACCAGAAAACATTGGAGCATCACAAGAAGCACAATACATAACACCTTTATGTTCGAATGTGTCCGCACCTATAGCCGAAAGTTTTCTTCTTTTGCTTCCTACCGCCACAAGTATAGCCTCGGCTTCATAAGTTCCTTTGTTTGTGGTGATTGAAAAACCACCATCAACTTTTTCTTGCCCGTCTGCCTGTGGGTGGATTAGGGTTATTTTTTCTGCTTTCTCACCTTCTTTAACATCAACAATATCTTTTGAATAGGCGAGTAGGTGATTTTTTAAACTACTTGCGAGTTCGGCGCCGGGGATTTTTATTGTTCCAATCCAGTTTTCAATCCCGTCAGAAACAATACTTTGTCCTCCAAAGCTGTCGGTAATAAAAACTGTTTTTAATTGTTTGCGTGAAGCGTAAATACCTGCAGAAATTGCAGCTGGTCCACCTCCGATGATAGCTAATTTGTATTGACTCATGATTTAAGATTTATGATTTAAGATTCAAGAATAATTTAGGATTTAGAATTCAAGAATGATTTAGATTTAGTAATAAGACCTTGTAACAATTTGTGAGCAATATTTAACTGCTGTGATATTGTATCAAATATTTCGCTATTAATATAATCGACATCTTTAGCTATTAGTAACTGATTTTTTAATTCTGTTAGCGAACCTTGAGCTAAATAGTAAAATTGAATTTTCTCTTTGAGACTTTGTCTTCCAAATCCTTCAGCAATATTCGAGGTTATAGATATTGCACTTCTTTGCATTTGGCTAGTCAATCCAAAGGTTTCATTTTTTGGAAAGTTCTTACATATTTTATAAACAAAAAGCACGCTTTTATGTGCTTCTTGCCATGAAATCAAATCAGTAAATTCTTTTATTTTTGTAGATTCTTGAATCATAAATCATGAATCCTAAATCAGTATTTCTACTTTAATTTACTTCTCCTCAAAAACGCTGGTACTGCTCCCCAGTCGTCGTCTTGTGTATCGTCTATTATTATTTTTTTACTATCATCGTTTGAAATTGATACAACTTCAGGCTCTGGATCTTTATCTATCACAGGTATCACCGTTGCAAAGCTTTGCGCTTGTGGGGCTGTAACAGGCTCTTGAGTGCTATAGATTCTTCTGGCTGGTTCTTCTTTAGTTTGTGAAACATCACCTCTCTGGAAAGAAAGTAAACTGTTTGATGAACTAGGTCTGTACACAGAAGGCTCTGGAAAACCAGATGCTATAACTGTAACTTTAACTTCACCTTTCTTTAGTCGTTCGTCTTTAACTGTTCCGAAAATAACTTTTGCTTCAGGGTCAATTGATTCTGTAATAATCTTCGCAGCATCTTGAATTTCTAACATTCCCAAATCATCACCTCCAGCAATTGAAAATAGAACACCTTTAGCGCCGTTAATTGAAATATCAAGTAGGGGAGAGTTGATAGCAAGTCTTGCTGCATCTTCAGCTCTTTTTTCACCTGTTGCACAACCAACACCCATAAGCGCAGGGCCGGCATTTTCCATAACAGCTCGAATATCAGCAAAGTCGATATTAATGATACCGGGTGTTGTGATAAGGTCTGAGATACCCTCCACAGCCTGCTTAAGCACCTCGTCACACATCGAAAAGGCATTTCTTGCACTTGTGTCACGACTTACAGTTTGAAGCAGTCTGTCGTTTGGAATTACAATTAGAGCATCAACTGATTTTTTAAGGTCGTTTAGTCCTCCATCTGCAATTTTGTTTCTTTGAGTTCCTTCAAAAGAAAATGGTTTTGTAACAACGGCAACTGTGAGTATTCCCAAATCTTTTGCGACTTGAGCCACAATAGGGGCTGCACCTGTGCCTGTTCCTCCACCCATTCCACAAGCAATGAAAACCATGTCAGCACCTTTTAGTGAGTTTTGAATTTCTTCTTTTGTTTCTTCAGCTGCACGTTTACCTAACTCTGGGTTCATACCAGTACCAAGGCCTCGTGTTAAGTTTTTTCCAATATGAATTTTCTTTTTTGATAGTGAATGATGTAAATCTTGCGAATCTGTGTTTACAGCAATAAAATCCACTCCACGAACTTTGGAGTTAATCATATGGTTTGTGGCGTTTTTTCCCGAGCCACCACATCCGATAACTTTGATTCTTGCAAATGCTTCAACTTCTGGTTTTACTTGTGGCATGATAATTTCAGTTTAGGGGTTTTCTTTAATAATTAAGATACCTGTATCATAACAAAACATAAGCAAAAACAAAACAGTTGACAAACTGTGTATAGATGTTCGAGAAAAACTGAAAAATTGATTTATTCTGCCCGCTTGTCATCCTCGCGAATGCGGGGATCCAAGTTAATCCGTATTGTCATTCTTGCGAATGCGAGAATCCATGGAATTTATATTTTCAGACTGGATTCCAGCCTTCGCTGGAATGACATACAGAATATGGATTGACCAGGTTGATAAATTATGGAAGAAATTGAGACAACCACTTTCGAAGAGTGCTCTTGAGTGGGTTTATGAAAGTCGGGCCCCAACCAATTTTAATTGATGAGTCATCGTCGTTAAGTAATCCTAAAACACAAAGTCCGTACGCTGTTGACCATTTTGGATCTTCGATTTGTATTCCTCTTTCTTGAATGCCCACAAGAGCGCCAGAAATTTTCGATGGAAGTTTTAGATAAACTTTTGCAAGTTCTTCAATCGGTAGAATTTTCGATCCTTCGCCAGTGAAAATAATACCTGCAGGTAGTAAACCATTTTTTCCAATTCTTTTTAGATGATTTTCAATAAGTTCAAAAATATCTGAAAGTCTTGCAACAACAATTTCTTCTAATTTCTTTTTTGAATATTCGTGCGAAGGGTGAATTTTAATTTGTTCAGCTTCTTCGAGAGAGATTTTGAGGCCAAGAGCAATATCATTTGTGATATCGTTTGAGCCAATTGAAAATGTTTCAAGCGATATTGGAATACTGTTTTCATAAACAACAATTGAAACTGTCTCTGCTCCAATGTTTGCAAGAATACAGCCTGCATTTTTTTGTGCTTTGTTTAATGTGACAGTACTTCCGGCAATTGGGGAGGCTGTGACATCAATGACAGATACTCCGGCTTCTTCCACTGCTCTGATAAGATCATGAAAATGTTTTTCTATGCAAGTAATGAAAAGAGTTTTTGATTCTAATTTTGTACCTCTGGCGCCTATGGGGTTTCCAAGAGATATTTTGCCGTCTATTTTATAGGCTAGGGGAATAGTGTAGATAATGCGTCGATTCATTATCATGGATTGAGGGATAGAAGATTCACTAGATTTTACAGATTTGTCTAAGTCGAGTTTTGTGATTTCAAGATCGGCTTTACTGATGACAGTGCTTCCGTGAGAAAAAATACTTCCAAGGCCAATACCTCCGATTGAAAGATATGCTTCTTTTATTTCTATACCACTTTCTTTTTGAGCAATATTGATTGCAGATTTAAGGCTTCTTCCAGCTTCGCTAATATTTTCAACATAGCCATTTCTAATGCCTTTTGATTCAGCTGTGGTTGCAGAGAGGATAACAGGCAAACCGTTTGGATTTGCTTCTGCGACAATTATTTTAATTTGTTGTGTGCCAATATCAATTCCAGTGGCAATGTTTTTTCGAGCCATGTGTAAATAAAAGCTGTAAAAATATTTATTAAAAATTATATGTTAAATATTTTTCTTATTTTTTCTTCAGCTGTATCCATTGTACTACTATGTTGCATTCCTTTCAAATGGTGTACGCCGTGGATAAATAAAAAGCAAAGAAAATTTTTGTATGAACGTCCAAATTTTGGCGCCTGACTCTTAACAAGTCGTGGATTTATAATTATTTCCCCGTAATTTTTTGAAAGTTCAAAACTTAAAATATTTGTTGGTTTATCTTTTCCCCTATATTTTTTATTCAAATTTCTTGAGCGAGTATCGCCAACAAATACCAAAGAAAGTTCATAATTTTTTCCGAGAACTTTTTCTGTGATAGCACAAAGGGGCAAATCCGAATACGGAACATTGCCCCTTGTGAAGTTGGTTATATCAACAGACATTATCTGCGTCGTTTTTTTGATTCTACCTGCTTACCAAGTTTGATAAGTTTCTCGATTTCTGATTTTTTGCTAATAGATTTTAGACGAGCTTTCTTTACTTTGAAAGTTGATAGAGCTCGCTCATTGTAGCGGATACTTCGAACACGAGGAAGTACACCAGCTTCTTGCATTTTCTTTGTAAAACGCTTAAGCAGTGTTCCGTTGTTTTCATTACCTGTTTTTGATACTTCGATATTTGTTGCCATGTATGCGGACTAGATTAGCACAGGAGGACAAATTCGTCAACGGCGTGTATATGTACATTTGTGTCATTCCTGCACCCGTATTGTCATTGCCGACCTGATCGGCAATCCAGGTGTATCAAATTTACAAAATTCTCTCGGTATAAGTTTTTTGGAACACGAAAATTTTTTGCTAAAAATTTTCTCTGTCCGTCGTCGCCTTTCATTACATGAACCGTATACCTTTTGGATAAAAATTTTCGTAAACTCAATTTTTATCTCAAAAGCTTCTTCGGTGCTTCTATACGCACCTCAGCCTCCCAAGTTTCCAAAAAACTTACACCTTCGACAATTTTGTAGCCAATATCATCAACTTCACAGGGTGAAGGGCTGTATTTCATGACTGCAAAAGTATTTTTCTGCTGAAAAATCTTTTCCACATGGCTCGTGTCGTCACACTCCGCCCTTGCGCTCTGAAACTCTTCAGAGCTCACACAAAATACAGGCAGTTGTATCGGTGCCGAAAAAACTTTTGCTAAAGTTTTTTCGGCACATAATAAAAAACCATCAGGTCGGTGAGGATATGATGGTCTGGTTTGTTTGAGAATCTCGGTTATGGATGGTTTGCTAATTGTACGAAAGTCCACGGTAAGAACTTTCTAACAAGGGCATTAATGCCCCGATATACTCCTATGAAAACCCAGCATAATATTGCAATGGGGTTAGCATAACGCAAAGAAATGATCAGCACATCCTTTTTCGAAAGAGATTCATCACGGTAAAGTGGTGGCAGTAAAAGCCGATTCAGAAAATGAAATTCGATGAATCCCAATACACCAGTAATCGGGCTTAATGTTAGCGCACATAGCATGCTCCCGTACAGCCATTCTCTCGTCAGAATTTCTGGCTGGGTAAGTGCTACACCCCAGAATATTGTAAGTGTTAGCATGAACCCAAGTATCCCATATGCACACAACGTTAAGAACGCATTGAGGATTTTTCTAATCTTCGCTTTCATTGTCTTATTTCTATTGATTGTTGAATTTCAAGAAACATTTACGGGATTGCAAAGTGCTTCTATCTAAACACTATAATTAATTTAGTAGTTTATCAATGGTTTGAAAAAACTAATAAAAAAGGCCCTGTAAGGACGAGCCTCACAGGAGCTTTTTCGTGGTGATAGCTACATTTTATTAAATATGAGTTATTAGTCAAATTGAATATTCAAGTTTGAGATTTAAAATAATTTATATGATAAAATTAGTTGTAATGGATAGAGGTCAAAATAAGTATGCATTTATAGATGGAGCAAATTTACATTGTGGAATGGATGCTTTGGGTTGGAAGCTTGATTATAAAAAATTTAGAGTTTGGCTTACTGATAAATTTTCTATTACACGAGCATATATCTTTCTTGGTAATATTCCTAAATTTAGTAAGCTTTATACACATCTACAAGAATGCGGATACACGCTTGTTTTTAAAGAGGTTATATATGATGGTAATGGAAAGCCAAAAGGTAATTGTGATGCAGATTTAGTTTTAAAAACAGTAGAGGAATATTATGAAAATAAATATGAGAATGCAGTAATAGTATCTAGCGATGGAGACTATTCATCCTTAGTTTCTTTTCTGCTTAATAAAAGTAAACTAAAAGTTATTTTATCTCCCTCAAATGAAAAAAAAGTGCTCTATTTTATTGAAAAGGACTGGAGCTAAAATAGCCTACCTGAATGATCAAAGGTCAAATATAGAGTTGAAATAGAAAAGAAAAAGCCCCCGATGGAGACGAACTCCATAAGGGTCTTTTTCGTGGTGATACATACATACTATCAAATACAGTCTATTAGTCAAGCAAAAAAAAGGGCTCCTAAGGCACTAGCACCTTTCGGATCCCTTTTCGTATTGATGACTACATTATAAATAAGAAGGTCATTGAATGCAATGGTAAGTGCAACATTAACAAAAAGGGCGATTTTCCGAAGGAAAATCGCCCCTGTATTTGTTTAAAATTTTAGAATTTAATATTTTGAATTTGTTTCGGATTTCGCCTGCCCGGCCAGGGTGCTTCGAATTTCGGATTTAATAGCTAGAGCCTAGCACCTAGCGCCTAATTACGGCAACTTCTTAATGTATTCCACAAGCTCCTGCACCTTCACCGCTGCTTGCGCCCGGGTGTCTTTGTATCTCACAAGTACAGTATTATCCATCGCTTCTTTCTGACCAACGATAAGTAGGTAAGGGAAGTCTTGTGCCTCAGCTGAACCTAGTTGAGCAGAAAGTTTATCTTTTGAAAGTGATTGAGAAACAGAAATTTTTGCTTCACGTAACATATCAATAATTTCAAGACTTTTTAGTTTTGCTTCAAAACCAAATTGAATGAAATAGAATTTTGCTTTTGAAAGATGTCCGTTTTTAGTACTACCAGTAAAATCTTTTGGTTGATTTAAAAAGATACTGACAGAAGCTCCGGGGACATCGCGCTTAAGTCCTGCTTTTTTTGAAAGGCCGTTAAAGCGAGAACCGCAAGCCAAGATTTTTTCAGTTTTTGTATCAGCGTTTTCGATTATTTCAAATATCGTATTATTCGAATAAGCTCTGTTTCCAACCATACAATTATTTATCCTGTATGGAATATTCATGCATTCAAGAAATTCCAAAACTTCTTTGAAATGAGATTTTGCAGTTTCGTTCAAGTAGCAAATTACTTGAGGCATTGATTCTTTTAATTCTTCAAGCTTGTCGTTCTTTTCGTTAATAAAGAGAAAAGGATCTTTTACTAATTTTTGTCGAAGTGGGGCAGTCAAAGCTCCGAGATTTTTTTTGAAGTGAGCAATAATTTCTTTATTGAAACGAGAGATCGAATCTTTTTCTCCAACACTGTTTATTTTTATTGAAAGATTCTTGTGGCCGTATTCTTTTAATATACCCAAAGTTGCTTTTATTAGTGTTGCTTCAGAAATACTTTTTGTACTTCCTAACACATTTAGATGTACATTTTTTGAACCGCGTTTTGATCCGCTTGTCTCATAATAAACAATAGCAGGTTGAGTTTCTTTTGTGAGTGTTCCGTCTAAATAATTACGAACAAGAGATATTCTATTCTCGACTGATGGCATTTGTGATTCCTGAGCTGTGGTATCTGGGTGTATCTTTTTTAATGTCTTTGCCATTGCCTCATCAGCTTTCGTAATCTCGGGTGCAGATATGCCTTCAAAGCCATAGTATTGAGCTATGTTATAGGCTTTTTCTTTATTTACATATTCCTTCTGAATTTTCTGTGGTTGTTTTTTCATATCTTAGTGATTAGGCTCTAGGCTCTAGGCGCTAGCTTTTTTAAATAATTTAATGTTGCCCTTCTGTCATTCCCGACCTGATCGGGAATCCATGAGAATTTGAAATTTATTACATGGATCCTCGCATTCGCAAGGATGACAGATGAGGAAGTGGGGGTTTCTGTTATGGGTTATTTGTTATGTGTTACTAGTTACTGAACTCTGCCTTCCCTGGAAACACACTAATCTTGCTTGGGGGGAAGAGTCTGAATATTGCTCGGCCCACCATATCTTTTTTCGGCATCGGGCCCCAATATCTTGAATCCAAACTTTTATCTCTATTGTCTCCTGCTGTGAAGTATTCATCTTCTTTAAGGGTAATGTTTGCAGTTTTTGTACTTGGAAATACTACATATGGTTCATCGAGTACAAAACCTTCGGGATGTTCAGTGTTGAAGATTGTTGTTCTTGGACCTTCCACCACCACATGTTCTCCCGGAAGCCCTATAATTCTTTTAATGAAATATTTTGAAGTATCGAGCGGGTATTTGAATATCACCACATCTCCTCTTTGTGGAGGTTGAAAACGATAAGTCAATTCATCTACCACTAAATATTGTTTATCAGCAAAAGTTGGGTCCATCGACGAGCCCGACACTATGAAAGGTTGGGCAATATAATATCGAAAGGGGATAGCAATAGCAAGTGCAATAAACAGAAAAGTAAAGAAATCTTTCCAGAAGTTTTCCTTTGGGGGTATTACGACAGTGGTTGTTAAAGGTGCTTGGTTTTGTTCCATATATGAGAGTATTATACTTTTTATATCCGATTGACACAATAGTAAATAAGTTGTGTGTTGCGGTCTGTATCTACTCACAATTTTTAATTTTTAATTTTGTAATTTTCAAATAATTTTTTAATGAATTAATGAGCGTGGTTATGGTATTTGGGCAGGCGCAATATAGGTTGACAGGGTTTTGCTTTGGATATAATGTGCAATAAGAAATTTTGTTTCAGCTGTACTAGCAGAATCTAGCGTTCGTTAAATAGAAAGAAGATTGAATATGAGTGCTCAAATGACATTGTTGAAATTTTACAGGGTCTTAGACCTTGGTACCATTATTGTTCCAAATGATCAAAGTAATGGAGGTTGTATTGGAAGATTTCTAAAAAGAAGTGGGGCGAAAGTTAATCACTTTAATAAAGAAATCACGGACCAAAATTTTCCAAAAGTTAGTTGTCCTGTAAACCCAGGTGATGAATTTAAAGTGTGGGTTTTCGCACAAGCTGTGAGAAATACAACAACTGAAGAAAGGGTGGAGTATCTTGAGGCGATGGATTGCGTTGATCAAGAAGGTAAAGAGGTGGAAATAGATTACGGCCAAAGACCTGTTTATCTCGGTGCTCAAGGGGTCTTGTTTGTTTTTGATCAAAAGCGAGATGAACTTCCTAAAAGCTTTTGGTATATATCTCAAGATAAGGAGAAAAATCTTTACCGCAATGGCTTTGATGCACAACTGCCCTTTATTTTTCCGTTCGACACCGGAGAATTCGATATTGGTCTCATAGACTACAGACATGTGTGGTTCAACTTCTACCTATTCTTCGGTTTCTACAAAATCGAATAGTTCCCCAAACCTCCCGCCGATTTAAGCGCGGAGGTTTTTCTTTACCCTCCTAAGTTTTTGCCATTCGTATTGTTGTTACACTTGAGCCTAAGTGTAACAATGGCAAAAAGTTTGGATGGGTTATTTCTATATGATACTATTACTTTATGATCTACATAGTTGGCCTTGGAAACCCAGGGGAAGAATATAAAAAAACACGACATAATACTGGTCGTATTATTTTAGACATTATTCGCAAGAAAATTTCGGCGGATGATTTTGGATTTAATAAAAAAATAAACGCTCTTGTAAGCGAAGGAAAGATTGGAAAAGAAAAAGTAATGCTCATAGAGCCTGAGACTTTTATGAATAAGTCCGGTCTTTCACTGAAGTCTCTTATCACAAGCAAAAAGAAGGCGGGTGATTTGGTTGTGATTTATGATGACCTCGATTTACCTATTGGTAAAATGAAAATTTCTTTCAATAGAGGAACAGGAGGGCACAGAGGTTTGGAGTCTGTGGCAAAACAAATTAAGACTTTGGAATTTGTGCGTTTTCGAGTTGGTATTTCACCAAAAACACCAAGTGGAAAAACAAAAAAACCAGCCGGCGAGCAAGCCGTTGAAAAACATATTTTAGGAGCGTTTAAAGATCCTGAAATGTTGGAATTAAAAAAGATAGGGAAGCACGCAGTAGAGGCTTTGGAAGTCTTTGTGAAGGAAGGGGTGGAGTTAGCGATGACGAATTTCAACTAACGTTGGTTCTAATGTTGTAGGTGTTCAAAATGTTCAAAATGTAAATACACAAACCTGACGCTATAGCGTCAGGTTTGTGTATATTAAAATCTGATAATGTT
The DNA here is from genome assembly GCA_964525175.1 of uncultured Candidatus Saccharibacteria bacterium. Lineage (GTDB taxonomy): Bacteria > Patescibacteriota > Minisyncoccia > Phycocordibacterales > CAIZIN01 > CAIZIN01. The sequence goes on from CAZGFB010000014.1 coordinate 12,203, forward strand.
TTATACAACTAAGCTACGCGGTCACGTACCATAGATGTAAGTGGTTTAATAAGTAAAGAAAAAGACCGAAACTTGAGTTAGTTTGGGTCTTTGGGTTGTGGTTCAGAGATTGTCCATCTCCATACCCTAAATAATGCAGTGACTGTATCTATTTTACTCTCAGGTACATCAACGGTAATAGTGTGATTGAGGTTTCCTTGGGAAACAAGAGTTGCTGTTCCTTCTCCTGTTGCAAGTTCAATATCGGCTTTGACAACCCTTGCTCCAGTCAGGCTGAATTTGGTTACGCTTGCGATAATTATTTTCATCTGACAGATTGCTGAAGTTTGTCGGCGACGTCGAATTTGAAGGCGGGCTCTTCGTCTTGCTCACTCGTACGAGTGGCATAGAATTCCGAAGCGCCGTCATCTACCACAGGTCTTCCGTCTTGAAAGCCTCTGTAAACGACTTGGCGGAGTTCTTCTTTTCCTGCACAGATTTGGACTGCGTCATATGCGTAGCTGATGCGAGGCTGATTTGGCGATGTCTGTGTTGCTTGCATTTTTATATTTGGTTATTTGTTCTGTTGGTGAATTTTTGATTCCACCCTAGCCGAGTTAAAAGTTATAATATTTAAGGAGGAAAGTCAACAAATAAAAAATGCGCCTCTGGAGGTTGTAAATCCGAAATTCGAAGCACCCTGGCCGGGCAGGCGAAATCCGAAACAAGCACAAAAGAATTAAATATAAAAAAATTAAACAAATACAGAGAATTCTGTTTTGAATTTATTATTTTTGTCATTTGGATTTGTTTCGGATTTCGAATTTCGTGCTTCGGATTTTACAACAAATAAAAAATGCGCTTTCGCGCATTTTTTATTTGTTGGAGAGGAGGTCTTAAAAATAGCTAGGCTATTTTTTCTCTCCAACGTATGAAAGAGTCATTCGCTGATCTTTCGGTTCAAATAGAGTGATTTTGAAATCGTAGATCTTTCCAAGTTCTAGAGTTTGTTTTAGTTTTTCTTCACTTCCAAATTCTGAAACGTGTACAAGTCCTGCCACACCTTCTTCAATTGATGCAAGCGCACCGTGTTTGTTGAATTTGATAACAATAGCTCGAACTGTCTGATCTTTTTTGTAGCTAGCTGCAGCTTCCACCCATGGGTTTTCTTTAAGTGCTTTGATTGAAAGTGAAATTTTTCCTTCTTTAACTTCGATAACTTTCACCTTTACCTTATCGCCAACCTTGAATAGTGCTTTTGGATTCTCAACAAGTCCCCAGTCGATTTCTGAAATATGAACAAGTCCTTCTAGGCCGTCTTCAACTTTCACGAATACACCGAATTCCACGATACCTGTGACTTCACCATCAAGAACTTCACCAACTTTGTATTTTCCAACAATTTTCTCTTTATCTTTTTGTTCAAGATTTTTCTCAGAGAAAATAAGTTTGCCATCTTTTGGAGTTGCTCCAATGATTGAAACTGCAATTTTTGTATTTACAAGTTTTCGTAGCTCTTCAAGAATCTTATCCTTATCACCATCTTCTACGCGAGGGTAGTGTTCTGCTTTAAGCTGTGATGCAGGAAGAAATCCCTGTACACCTTGCCATGAAAGTAGAAGACCTCCTTTGTTAGCATCAAGTATTGGAAGTTCGAATACTGTTTTTGCTTTGATAGCTTCTTCGATCTCACTCCACACAAGAGCTTGTTTAGCTTCTTTGAGTGAAAGTTCGATATATCCATCTTCATTTGATACGTCAACAACCTTGGCTGTAACTTTATCATTTGTTCGAATCTTTCGGATGATGTCACGAGCGTTGATAAATTCCTTACCATAAATAATACCAGTACCGAATGGTGCTAGGTCGATATATAGTCTTGATTTTACAAGCTCAATAACTGTTCCTTCAATAAGATCACCAACTGTTGGTGGATTTGCTGTAACGCTTACGATTTGTGACATTATGCCTTCTTTTTTCGGCTTGATGTCAGCGGGTGCAGAGTTTGTATCCTCTACCATTGTGTCTGTAGACATATTTAAAAGTGTTGTGTGAGCTTCGCGTTTTCGTATTGAGGGACAAGAGGGACACATACGACGTTACCGCGAAACTCGGGCTATTAAACAACAGGAAGACATTAGCATAAAATCGCCTTTTCGTAAAGTGGCGTCTGCTGTCATTCTCGACTGAGTATTGTCATTGCCGACCTGATCGGTGAGCTTGGGACGGGACCCAAGCGCAAGACCGGAGTGCGACGGCACGAGGTATGCAAAAAAGATTTTTCGGCAAAAAAATACTTGTTTGATCCAGGTCAGTATTTCACAAAATCTTTTTCGGTGAAAGTTTCTTCTGGCACGAAAATTTT
>CAZGFB010000015.1:0-9066 GCA_964525175.1 uncultured Candidatus Saccharibacteria bacterium
TTTTTACTTTTGCCGAACTGCCAAATAGCCGTTCAAGTATTTCTGTCTTATTCATAGTAATTTGATTATACCATGAGGCTAGGCTCTAGCAATTAGGCGCTAGACTCTTGGGGAGTATGTAGTCCGTAGGTGGTAGTTTGTAGAAAAATACAAATTAAAATACAAATAAAATGCGTGACGCCGTAGGCGTCACGCATTTAGTGTTACTTGCCCTCCTACCAGCCAAACTTTTGGAAAAAGTTAGGCGGTCAAGAAGTTTTCTTGCCCTTCTAAATTTTAACCAGAAAATTTTGTAGGGTGTGAGAAAAGTTTGGAGGGTGAGTTATGTTTTAGCCCCTAAAACAAATTTGAATACAAATTTGTTCGGGCGAACATTTTGAGTACAAAATGTTTTAGCCCAAAAACCCAAAAACAGCGAGGCTGGCGAGTATTATTATTGTGAAAATTGCAATAAAAATAATTGAAGTTTTGTCTATCATTACCTAAACATTGTAGCAAAAAAATCAACAATTTTCGAGAGCACACTTTGCGAAACTGGGGATGAGATCGAATTAGCCATTGAATTGTTTGCCTCTCCTTCGGCCAAAGTTTCCACTTCCACCTTATTTATATCCCCTTCCCCAATAAGTCTTGAGCTTTCATCATTTACATATTGCAGACCATCATCTTCATTCGAGTAAGCCAAATATAGTTTGTCTTGAAGTATCGCCAATCTTTGTGAAATCTCTGTAATTTGTTTTTGCTTTTCAACACTTGAAATTCGAGAAGCTTCAAAAGCCAATTGATTGTCTGGATAAACCACAGATAATTTTTCACCCCCAAATACAGTGTCGAGAATAGAAGCTGGGATTTTCAAACTTCCAAGAGCTGAAATTATTGTATCTTTTGGAACAATATACTCTTTATCATTTCCCCTTATCTTCCACTCTCCAATGTTTAAATCTAAAGAATTTTCATTTACAAACTCAACATATGAATCTGCATAATTTATTTTTGCTTGTGGCACAACAACTTTTACTTTTGTAATATCCACAGCATCATCTTCACCCGAGGAAGAATTCAAAACAACATTATATTCCCCAGGAAAAAGATATGTATGCTCCACAATAGATCCATCTGCGGAGGCACCATCACCAAAAGTCCAATAAAATCTTGCCCCCGAAACACTTTTACCAGTCCCTCTATCTTTTGCATAAGACTTAAATTCTATAGGTGTGTGCAAATACGCAATCCTCTCCCTGCCCGCCTCAACACTCAAATTTAACGGCTCGTATGAAGAAAGTGAAACCGAACCAGAATATACATAATACGAACTCCCCGAACTATTCGACGTTGAGCTAGTACTTGTTGCCGTAGATGTCGCAGTAGATGTTGCCGTCGAGCCAGTTGAAGTAGCGGTAGTTGTTGACGTATCCCCAGTGTCATCATCACCTCCGTCATTAGCAACCGGTTCGGTGTCTACAGTCGCGCTTACCAGACCAGGTGTAGGTAGCGCACTAATCCACGTTGATCCATTTTTCTGAAGTGAGTTATCATTACCTCCTGCACCCATTCCTGAATTATAATTTACCGTATCTACTTCACCTCCAGTATCATTTTTTAATACAATTTTTCCAGCAGTATTACCCAGTGAAAAGGCAGCATCAAAAAGAATCCCTGCGTAACTTGGCCAATCAACCAAAAACTTTGCCGGCGTGTCTGTAATAACAGCATACGACTGAGGCAAAATTACACTACCGCCCTGAGATGAAGTAAACGCGTTATGATTCTTATCATCCTCAGATAATTTCCAATTTTTAAGATCTACGGATTCGTTCCCGCTATTAACAACCTCTATCCATTCTCTTCCTGTATCAGATCCAGACTTAAGATCGTACATGATTTCGTTTATTACAATTTGTGCAAAGCAAATATTTAAAACAGGAAATAGCAATGTAAAACAAGAAACAAATAGTATAATTTTTTTCATAAAAAAATTTTATTTTTAAATCATGAAATAAATAGAATTCTCCGCTTCTGTCATTCCGGCGAAGGCCGGAATCCAGTCTAAAAGTTTTTGACTTTAATTCCAACTTTCGTAAAACAACATTATAAAAAGGATTTACAAAAATCTAGCTATCATAATTTAGGGTTATATAAATATTTTTAAATTATATCAAAACAAGAATCTTTTACACCTGTCAAACAAAAAGTTATCCACAGCCCCCCCTCCTTCCGCTGTCATTGCCGACCAGATCGGCAATCCACGAACCCAGATTATCCCCTCAAAAAACAAAGAAACTCATCAGTTCAATAAGTAAGTGCAACACTTCAAAATTGAATTCACCTTACTAAACTTGCATTATTCTAAATAATATGCTATAATATGCAAGTAACCAGATCTTTCAAAAAACTCTTGTTTTCCGCATCTTTTTGGCCATAAACCCAAACTTTACAGCCAAAAAGATGCGGACCAAACAATCAACAACAACCAACCACCGCATTTAGTAGAAAATGAAATCGAAACAGCAACTGGACGAACTAGCGAAAAAACTCGAAGTTGAAGGCTTCATCCACGTCACAGGTCTCCCAATAACCATCGGTGAGGGCAACTCAATGAATGGTTGTCCCGTCGTCACCCCGCGTCGCAACTGGGGTAAGTATGATAGCAACAACGGGATGACGGTCGCTGTCTTGGAAGATGGCCGTGTTTACCTCGGCGGGAGCGTAGATAAACTCTATGGAGTTCTCACCGAAGCTTGCCCCAATGGCCAAGGTTGTGGCGTGCCGTGTTCAAACGGCGACAGCATTCATGGTTACCACCTCCTCATGAGGGCGACAAACCCTGACTGGCACGGCAACGGAAAGAATTTCCAATTCCATCCCGAGCCCGATCAAGCAGAACACGCGTACGAAGCGTGGATGCAAAACTACCACACCAAGCAAGTCGAGCTCGCCCGCGAGCAAGGAAAAGCTGAAGCCCTGAAAGAACTTCAGCTACCCTAGACCGAAAGTATCGACAATGTTCCACTCAAAGCCCATTGTGGCTAGGAGCGGATGTTAAAAAACCAAAGTGTGCGAACTCCCAAGTTCGCACACTTTTTTTATAAAATATTCCAAATTACACACTTTACCTATCAATACAAAAACAGCACAGATAATACTGATTCACATTTCGCGACCGCGAAATGTGAATCATTATTATTTATTTTAAAAAGTTATATAATTATATTATGTCAATCATTTTAGATATTTTAAAGGAGATGTACGACAAGGAACTAAACTATAAGGGTTACAGGTGTAATATTTTTGGTATACCAAAGTTGTCGGCCTATGAAAAAAGAGCTATTTCTTTAGCGATAAATAAACTAAAAAGACTAGCATATGTTATAGCCGAAGGAGAGCAGTGGAAGCTAACTGAAAAAGGAAAGCAATATTATATTCAAAAACGAAACTCTTTTAAACAATTTAATTCACCTGTTAATAACGGCGTGCAAAATCTTATTTTTATTTTTGATATACCTGAACCAAGGAAAGCCGAACGTGACTGGCTTAGAGCACAATTAAAAAACCTAAATTTTAAACTTATTCAAAACAGTGTCTGGCTGGGCTATTCTCCCCTACCAAAAGATTTTGTGGAATACTTAAAAGAAATAAAGCTCAATAAGTGTATAAAAACATTTAAAGTGTCTAGATAATAAAAGGTATTAACCCCAGGGCAAGCCCTGCACCCATTTGGATTCGCTTCACTCACCAAATGCCGTTGCAAGCCACGGGGTATTAAACCTTTTGTTCTCAACTACACTCGGATGCTGTGTACAATAGTAATTGTCCACGTGCTCCTCGTTTGTTGGAATAAATTTGAAAACAGATTATTCAAAACACAAAATGGATAATTACAATGATACACATTTCGCGGTCGCGAAATGTGTATCATTGTTTTTTTTATTTATCGTTTATTTTATTTATTTGTTTCTATTTTTCGCTTAGAAACAATGAAAAGATAAATTGATTTGGAAATGAGGATAAGAATAGTGAGGATTAGGAAGACTTTGCTTAGGCCGGAAGCGATGAGGGTGCGATCAAAACAGATCATTCCCCCGCAAAGCGGTGGGGTCATAACGATAAGGAAAAATGCAATGAATGCATAAGGTAACATTATTTTCATCCATGTTTTTAGGAAGGTGTATGGGAAGAAAATTAAGAGTATAATTGAAAAAAATATATATGATAATGATCTATAAGCAGGTACCCAGACTCCATAGAACCAATTTGACTCACAAAGGTCATCGACAGCGGGACAAATTCCTAAGGTTCTTGGGTCCTTAAAAAAATCTGCGTACCAATATACAATCCCAAAAACCAGTGCCGTACCAATTAGAATTATTCTATGTTTCATTTAAATTAAATTATTTAATAATTGATTAAGCATTTGAAGTATTTTCTCTGAATCTGCCTGATTTAGTTTTTTCTTTTTGCTATTATTTTTTTCATCTTTTCCTCCTTTTTGTTTTCTATCAATTTCCCTCTTTTCATGCTTTTCTTTTATTGCAAAGTCCTTACTAAATTGCTTTATCTTAAGAATAGCACTTTTTGTCTTATTTTTCTGTAATGCTTTAATAATCGTATCTATTTTTTTATATATTTCATTTTTTGTCTTTGCGCTTGCATTAAATGTTTCTACGGTTTTCTTAAGAATCTGTAAATATACAATCGGATCAAAATCTACAGCTGGCTTTATAGTAAAATCATTTGTACCATCGCCATTTATGTCTAATTTAATAGAAACACTTGTTGTACCCGTGGAAGAGGAAGCCACTGATATTTCTCCTTTCATATCTGGAGATGTGGGAATATCCACAAATGCTGATGAGCTTAATGTTTCTCCACTCGATGAAAGAGTCTTTGATTCTAGAGTAAATGTGCCCACATCAAGACCTTGTAGCTTCACAGTGTATGCTGTACCCTCATCAAGCAGAACATACTTCCCTTCTCCAAACTCTGTGTATCTACTTCCTGGGATATTTTCTTCCACAGCTTGTAGATCAGAATCTGGGTTAGGATTATTGATTAACCCAGTGTGCCTTCCTAAGCTATCGTACACATCTATTGATACAGGGGAATGCAATACAAGCTCTTTCTTTTTGTCTGGGGTAGTTGGTTTTTCTTTAGTTATGTACTGAGGTAAACTACTCGTAGAGTTTAGTAAAGTGTTTTTAACAAAATCTAATGTTGAACTAGTTTCAAAAATGTCTTTATGTATATACTCTCGACCCGCATTAAAATTAAACTTTTTTAGATCCAAATAATAAGTACTCGATCCGACTGTCGCGCTTGGAGCAACAACTGTTTTGTCACCTTCACTTGTATACAACGGCTCCCTATCAAATACCAACGTCTTAAAACATCCAGTAACATTTGCAACGCACTCCTCCTTCCCAACATATTTTATACCTCGAATCGTAGAGACACCCCACCCTGCCAACTCTGTTACTTTAATGTTTTCAGGCATAACCAGAGTATCAATCACATTATGATTTGCTTCAGCTAAAGAAAGCATTCCTGCTTTCAAAACATTTGGGGTTGTTGTGTCTATGTCGGCTGGCTCGGCTCGCCCGTCTTTTGCTAAAAGAAAATCTTTTAGCTCGCTTGCACTATCTATTGTATTTCCGTATACCGTTCTAAAATTATTAAATTTATCTATTGATGCATCAAACTCCACCACTGGCGAGGCGACCTTGTTGAAATATTCTTCACTTGGCAAAAGATTGTAAGCTCCCATCATATTTTCAGCCAAAGTTCTTGCTGTACTTTTTCGCACAAGAAGCCCCCCTGCCAAATCTTGCTCATCACCGTGAAGTAAGCCTGCCACAGCTGTGGGAGTGCCTAGTTCCGGACTTGCAACTAGAATAAGTTGATCAATTAAATTTTCTTTACCAATTTTTTTCAGCTCATTAATTAATGTTTTTGCCACCAATCCCCCATTACTATGCGTCACGATAGAAACTTTTCCCGTCTGCGAAGATTCTGCGAGCTTAATAATTTCATCAATAATATTATACGTATTTCCATTTTCTAATTTAATTGGCTCTGTCGCCACCTTATTCAAATCCATTCTCCAGTCATAAGGCAAAGGCGACCATGCATTTATTTTCTTCTCCTCCACCAAGCCGTCCATCGTATCTGCAAAACTTTTATAAATATTCGAATCAAAAGCTCCCAAACCAACATTTGTTCTTTTTATAATATCCCTTGTGTAAATATTTTTATCCACACTCTCGCCATTTGCATCTAAATATAGTTTTTCAACATCAGCATTTCTGTTTGGCTCCCAAAGTTGGTTTTCAAAGACCAAACCTTTTGTATAAAGTCGGCTCGATTCTATCCCTGGAATAAAAACAACATTGGAACAGCATGTGGGTTTTGCTTTCGTTGGATCTGCTGTAAGCCACGGAATAAATTCAACGCCGTCCACCACAGAGTTGCCTGTACCTGTTGCATTCAAATTTGCATTGTATGGCCCAGACGCACTTCCCCAATAATTACCGATTGCTTTCATATTATTGTACACATCTCCCCAATCTGAAACTCCAGCTTCAACATTATTTGATATTGAACTATTTTTAATTTCAATATTTCCTTCATCTTTTTCAATACCAATTCTGTTTCCAGAAATCTCACTGTCTTCCACCAAAACTTTTGGATTTCCAAAAACTAAAATACCAATATCTGAAAAATTAACAATTTTACTATTTGAGATTTTAGCTTCAGCATCATAAGAAATTTCCAAACCTAAGCCTCCACCCAAGAATGAAGTCTTTGAAACTTCTGCCCTGCCCATATTTCCATTGTAATCGTCAGAAACACACAAAGCACAATCCTCCCCAAAATTATCTTCAATAACTGTGTCTTCTAAATTTAAATATCCACCATATACTTCAAAACCATAGTCGGCATAAATATTTTTGAAATTAGAATTTGTAACTGTAGATATGGAATTATCAAAAACACACAAAATACCTCCATCACCATTACTACCAATATCCGTAACATAGGCATGGTCTATATCTAAAGAGCTATTTTCATTCACATTAAATGCAGACCCCATAATATTTGAAGCTGTCGAAGAACTAAATTTTCCGGAACTACCATATCGAATATCAAGAAAGGTTGTATAGTCATCATCACCCATATCTTCAAATGTAGAATTTTCTATACTTATACCACTATTGTTATATATACGGATTCCACTTTGTGAAATATTATGAACGTCCACAGCTGAAACCTTAGCATTACTATATTTATCCACTTTCAAAAAAGAACCTCCCACATCCTGAATAGAACCATTGTTTAAATTAATGGAGGAGTGATCAAATACATAAATAGCGTCCATATATCGATAGAGAATATCTTTTATAGATAGATTATCCACGGAAGCCGTACTTGATGAAATTATATACAAAGCAGTGTCATAAAAAACATCATCAATGGATAAATCTTTAGCTGTTAACGTACTTTTATTTGATAAATCTATGCCGTGCCAAGAAGTTGAAAACGAAACATTCTCCATGTTACCAGAGGAGCCTGAGGAGGATAAAGCATCGTATGTATATGAAATTTCAAGATTTCTTAAATCATAAGATGAGCCGGGATAAAAATACATTCCCTGCCAGCTTCCGTAGGATGGTGTAGACTGTCCCCCATCACCATTTGTGTCTCCAAGAACTTCGTCATTATATAAAGACGTAAAATATATTTTTTCATTTGTTGTTCCTAGAGCATTTATTTTCCCGTACACCAAAAACCCACCTCCATCATTACTATATTTAACAACAACACCTGGCTCCAAGTTTAAAAGTACCCCACTAGCAACCGTGACGGAACCAGAGATTACATAAGGGCTTTCGGCTTTGGTCCATGTTGTATCGGAAGATATGTTTGCATTATTTAAATTCGTAATTGCAAAAGCTTAATATGAAAAAGAGAGAGTGAGTAAAAAAACTAAAAAACAAAAAGAAACAATTGAGAAACTTTTTAAAAGCCTCATAAGGGGTTTGAGTTATTAATATTTCATAATCATAACACAATAAAAATTACACAACACTATTTGATAAACTAAAACTGTGGAAAACTTTTTTTATTACACCACACTTTTATTTTCCGAGAGCAAGGCTCTGGTTAGTTCTTTCTCTATATCGTCTCCTTCCTGATCAAAATTAATCCACTCTTCGATCATATCTTCAAATTCAACATTTGTAGAAAAGTACTCCGGAAATTCTTCCTTGTTTATAATTATATTTTCTTCTCTTTCTTCACCTACATAATCTTTATAACTTAAATATTTGTATTCTTTCAAAAACTTTCTCGCTTTCTCTTTGTCTGCAATTTCTTTCTTTTTCCAGCCACTATCAATAATTCCGATTGGGTTCAAATGAATATACGTATATTGATATTTTAAATATTGATCGGTGTCCAAATGCTTCGCTTTAAATTTACTCTCAAACAACGTACCTCTTCGATAATATTTCTTATTAAAATATATTGAATATCCAGAAAGTAGTTTCTGCATAAATATACTTATTCCATTCTCAGATATTTCTTTTATCAGGATATGGAAATGATTCGGCATTAGGCACCATGTACCAATAGCTACAATCTTTTTACCTCTTGGTATTTTAGACATAGCAATATTAGGGTAATCGCTTAGATAAATAGATTTATCGCTATTCGCTGAGTATAATAATTTCACGAATCTTTCGCGATCAGCATCGTCTAAAAATATAACTCTTTTTTCAACACCTCTGTTGTAACGACATAAACCCCCTCTGCCCATATACTATGTATAGCATCCTCCCTCGTCAGGAGAATGCAAATTACAAGTAAGTTAGAGAAAACTATATGTCTATCTACATAGGTATGGATTTACACAAGAAAACATCAAGCTTTTGTGTAATGACAAAGGATGGAGAAATCTTAAGAGAAACGAAGATTTCAACCATCAAAGAAGAGGTCGAAAAATTTATCAATTCGTTTGGTAAAAAAGAAGATTTGAAGATAGTATTGGAACCAGTTTCCCAGAGTGGGTTC
>CAZGFB010000015.1:9076-11440 GCA_964525175.1 uncultured Candidatus Saccharibacteria bacterium
AGAAGTTCACCTCGCTCACCCTAAAAGAGTAAAAGCTATCGCTTTTGCTAAAGTCAAAACAGATACAATTGATGCGAGAGTACTAGCAGATTTACTTCGAAGTAATATGCTTCCAGAGTCATATCATTCTCCAAAGGAATACAGACTACTTAAAGAAAAAGCTAGGAGTAGGACATCATTAGTGCAAATACGCACCCAACTTAAAAACAAAGTACATGGTATTCTTTTTCGTAACGCCATTGTGTATTCAAAAACAACTTTGTTCACCAAACAAGGAAGAAGTTGGCTAGCCGGCCTAGATCTTTCAGCGGAGTACAGGAATCATTTGAACTCTAATCTCGCAATCATTGATTCAATTGATAGTGAAATTAAAAAGATTGAAAAAGATTTTAAAGAAAGTGTTATCAAAAACAAATCATTAACATTGCTCAAAACAATCCCTGGTATTGCTGATGTTACAGCTATGACTATTCTCTCAGAGATTGGAGATATACACAGATTTAAAGACCCTAGACACTTGCATTCATATGCTGGGCTTGTTCCTAGAATCTATGCTTCTGGAGAATCTTCTCGTTATGGGAGAATCACTAAAGAAGGTTCAAAGTTTCTTCGATATGTGATGGTTGAGGTGGCTCATCATCAACTACTTTTAAAAAGAAGTATGGTTGGACTCAAGTGGTACTATCATAGAATTGCAAGTCGTAAAAACAATCAAACTGCTGCAGTAGCTACTGCCAGAAAATTATTGACTGTCGTCTGGAAGGTTCTTACAGAAGAAAGACCTTACCAAGAACGATTGCCAAAAACCATGAAACATTTATCGTCTATTTAGGACGCTTGTTGTAACTATGTGTTTTGGCAGAAAGTCGAATTATGCTTTTTAGGCATCAATTGGTAAATTGCTACCGCACTATATACGTCAATGTTCTGGCAGTAACTACTGCAAGGGTTTGTTCATCTTGCAAGGAATATGATATCATATGAACAACATAGTATGTGAGCCCGAAAAGGCTCATCTAATTTGGGAGAACGGGGGTTTATTGGTAATTGTTCTAGATGTGAAAAAAAATTCCAAAATACGTTGTGTTATATACGTTTCCTGCAATTAGAACACTTTGAACATTAGAACATTCTTAACAATTTTTTTGCCATTATTCTAAGGGACATCCTTTTTTTGGCTGTCTTATAGAATAATAATGATTTTCGAGCCCAAATTTCCGAATTTTAAACATGAAAAGAGGGGTTTTCCTTACGGAAAACCCCTCTTTCCCCTCTAGCTTAATTTTAAAACTCAACCGGCACAGGCTCAGCACATTTTTGGTATTTGAAGGTGTCTGTATCGAAGTTGAGGGTGGTAGAAGCAGCTTGTTTCAAAGTTCCGTTTATACACTTTGCTATTTCTCCATTACACTCCTTAGAAATACGATTTTCCCAGAATTTGTAAGTTCCATTATGTGGGATAATTATGCCATCACGCGCAGGACAAGGACTGTAATCTATACTTGGATCCCCATCTGGATCATCAATCGGCGGATCCGTATTATCACCACCACCTCCTCCAACAACAACATCTAAACATGTATCTGTTTTTGTGATCACACCATCGCTTACTTCAGCTTTTATATTACTATAAGTACCTTCAGTACCATAAACTACGTCATAATTATTGGATTCCTCTCCTGAAATATAAGCACCGGCTTTTATCCACTTGTATGCAATTGTGCCTGAAGTATTTAAGGCATTTGCCGTATATGTTACCGATCCACCCACTGCAATATTTGTATCATCAACAGAGCAACTAACAGAAAGTCCTGCTCCAAAAGTTGAAACATCGAAAACATTTGACTCAATCCACTTATCACCATCATATACACTTACTTTTGCATAATATTTAATACCAGCCCTTAGCCCCCCAACCACAACCTCTCTGGTGTCTTGCACTGAAGTTTCAGCATTAACAATTTTTGTAAAGAAATAATTTATATTCAAAGTCGCTAATAGTTTTTCTATAAAATTTGTTTCAGACGCAATCGGCGCTCCTGATATTGTTTTCTTATCGGTAGTGAAACCAATATCGGTTGCTAATTCTACTTTATAATTTTCTTGTCTAGGGTTTTCAATATTATAACTCCAATAAATACGAACACTCGAAGTGCTCAAAGCTGTACCATCAGCTGTAACAACAACCGTGGTTGTTGCTGTTGGATCAACCACATTTTTAAGAGGAATATTGTATTGCGTGAATGCATATTTTGCACCAATAACAGTATGGTTTACAAATATATTGTCTCCAGCTGCAGGTTTACCAAGATTTACAGTCATCCAAGGCGAATACAAGAGGTAATAATTTGGAGCAAAATTATA
>CAZGFB010000015.1:11450-12210 GCA_964525175.1 uncultured Candidatus Saccharibacteria bacterium
GAGTATTTCCATTATATAAGTACACAGTTGTCACTAAATATGCTGGCGTATTATCACACATTGCATAGGTAGCATAATACGTAACAACTAAATCTTCATTTGTAAGATGTTCCTTTTCTGAAACATTTTCACTAAAACTAACTAAATATCCAGCAAATTGTTTTGTCAAACTCTTATACCAATACGCATCTATACTATTAATCGCTAAAAGGGTCCCCATCTCTTCTGGAACAATCCAAGCATCCGCCTTTACCCCTCCAAAGACTACAATACAAAGCATAACAGCAAAACCAACACGCAAATACTTATGTCTAAGAACAAATAATAAGACGAGTATTAACAATGACAAAACTAACCAGATAACATATTTAATCGTGTCGTTTTTTTCTGTGCCTTCATACACAACCTTGCCGTCATTGTTTATCGTTTTGATAGAAACTTGCACCATTCCTTTGATATTTTTAGGAACAGTCAAAGTGTATGTCGATGTGGCAAAATCAACTTTTTCATTTACTTTATACAATTCTTTGCCAGTTTTGTCCTTTAATATAAATTCTGTATTGTAAGAAATACTAGAAGTTGAAAACATTTTCTCAATAGTTGAGGTTGAAAAATTGTTTAAAATTGGGTCGAGATTCAAATCAATAGGAGTGCCGTATGTATAAAATTTTAAAACTTGGTTTTCAGTCGTTTTGCCATATATAGGCTGGCCAAAGGTTACCATCTCCCCTCCCACTATATATTGGAAGTTAAGGTCTGG
>CAZGFB010000016.1:0-12015 GCA_964525175.1 uncultured Candidatus Saccharibacteria bacterium
GTTATATGTTACGTGTTTTATGTTCCATGTTATACTGTCTCATAAGTATTAATTTGTATTTAAGCTAGAGCCTAGAGCCTAAGAGCTAATCTATGATGAACAGAATTTTTTCATATTTAAATAAAGAAATAAAAGGCCTTCACGAGGCTGCGTATTTCCTTGGTATATTCACATTACTTTCGCAGGTGCTTGGACTTGTTCGTGACAAACTCTTAGCTCACTATTTTGGCGCATCCGCTATGCTCGATGTGTACTATGCATCTTTCCGAATTCCAGATTTAATTTTTGTGACAGTTTCTTCACTTGTAGCTGTCTCGGTGCTTATTCCATTTTTAATTCGAGAGGAAAAAAAGGGTAGAGAAGAGATGCAAAAATTTATAAGTTCTGTATTTACAATTTTCCTCTCCACGATAGTTTTTGTAATTGCTTTCTTTGCAATCTTCGCTCCATTCTTTTTGAAGATTCTAGTGCCGGGAATATACAATGGCGAACATCAAGAAATTTTAGTTTTGATGACACGTATTTTGCTTCTCTCACCACTTTTGCTCGGAGTCTCAAACTTGCTTTCAAGTATCAACCAAGCTAGGAAAATTTTCATAGTTAGTGCCATCAGCCCTCTGCTTTATAACTTTGCAATTATTTTAGGAATAATATTTTTGTATCCAGCATACGGACTTCCGGGCCTGGTTCTGGGTGTAGTTTTTGGCTCACTTTTACATGTTCTCGTACAAGTCCCTTCGCTTGCAAGTTGTGGTGTAAAGCTCTCGTTTATAAAAAAAGTGGAGTGGAAATATATAAAGGAAGTTGTGAAGCTTTCAATTCCTCGCACATTCACTTTGGCAGCAAATCAGCTTTCAATGACTGCTATGTTTTGGCTAGCTTCATTCATGGCGGTGGGCTCCATTTCAATTTTAACACTTTCATTTAATTTACAATCCGTTCCTCTTGCTATTATTGGAGTAAGCTATTCTCTCGCCGCTTTTCCCGTTCTCACAAGACTTCATTCAGAAGGAAAGCGAGATGAATTCATAAGTCATATTATTACTGCAGGGCGTCATATTATTTTCTGGTCTATTCCAGTCACAGTTTTATTTGTTGTTTTGCGCGCACAAATTGTGAGAGTGATTTTTGGTTCAGGAAATTTTAATTGGGATAACACAAGACTCACTGCGGCTTCTTTGGCCCTCTTTGCTCTTTCTGTAACAGCTCAAAGTTTGGTACTTCTTTTTGTTCGAGGTTTTTATTCCGCTGGTATGACAAAGAAGCCTCTGGTTATAAATACAATCTCATCAATACTCGCTGTTGTATTTGCTGTTATTGGTACTTATGTCTTCAATTCATTCCAGCTTGTTAAAGATTTCTTTGAAATACTTTTGCGTGTTTCGGACATAAAGGGAACTTCCGTACTTGTTTTGCCTTTAGGTTTTACTTTGGCGTCAATTATAAATGTTGTTTGGCTTTGGAGACTTTTCGAAAAAGATTTTCGAGGTTTTGGAAAAATTTTGAAACAAACTTTCTTTCAGAGCTTCGGGGCTTCGGTGGTGATGGGTTATGCCGTATATTTGAGTTTAAATATTTTTACTGCTTTTTTTGATCAGTCAAAAGTTTGGGGAATATTTTTGCAAGGATTTCTTTCTGGAATAATCGGAATATTTGTCGCTATTGTTATTTTGTACGCTCTGAAAAATGAAGAAGTGAAGGAAATAGGCAAGTCTTTGACAGGAAAAATTTGGAAAGCGAAGACAGTGGTACCGGAGCAGACGGAACTTTAGGGTAGAATTAAGAATTAGGAATTATGAATTAAGAATATAATACACATAAATGATACACATTTCGCGACCGCGAAATGTGTATCATTTTTTACTTTAAATCTCATAGTTCGATATATAGAACTATGAGATTTTACATTTTAGTGTATTTACATTAGAACAGCTAGAACATATACAACATTTAGAACAGGAAACATGTCTAGAATATGTTATCTATTTATGTTATATTACGTCAACAATTATGCAGAATATTCGAAACTTCAGTATCATAGCCCATATTGATCACGGCAAGTCTACGCTTGCGGATCGTATGTTGGAAATCACTCACACCGTTGAAGCACGAAAAATGCACGACCGGGTTCTTGATGATATGGAGCTAGAAAAGGAACGTGGAATTACAATCAAAATGCGCCCTGTTCGGATGGAATATGAAAACTCAGAAGACAAGAAAAAGTATGTTTTAAACTTGATCGACACTCCGGGGCACATCGACTTTTACTATGAAGTATCTCGTGCCCTAAAGGCCGTGGAAGGCTCTATTTTGCTCGTGGATGCCACTCAAGGAGTGCAGGCGCAAACACTTACCACCCTTGCAATGGCGCGTGAATCTGGGCTTGTGATAATTCCAGTTTTAACAAAAATCGACTCGCCGCTTTCACGTGTAGACGAGGTGAAGCATGAGACGATTAAACTTTTGGATTGCACAGAAGAAGATATTATTTGTGTATCAGGAAGAACAGGCGAAGGGGTGGAAGCTCTTTTGCAAGAAGTGATAAAAAAAGTTCCACCACCAAAAACGACTCACACAGGTCCAAAAGATGTTCGTGCCCTTATTTTTGATTTTCAATATTCTACTCATACCGGAGTGATTGTTTTTGTGCGAATGCTTGATGGAAAAATTAAAAAAGGTGAACAACTTTTATTTAAAATTGCTAATGAAAAATTTACAGCTCTTGAAGTGGGGACATTTAATCCAGAAGCAACTGCAAAAGACGAACTGACAGCGGGGGAGATCGGCTATATTGTGACAGGTATCAAACGCCCAGGTATTGCTTCGGTGGGAGATACTATTACATCGGCGACACATCCACTTCCAGAACTTCACGGATATATGACACCAAAGCCGGTAGTGTGGGCTTCTGTGTATCCAGAAAATCAAAATGATTTTAATACGCTTCGCCAAGCGCTAGAGCGTTTGCGACTTTCAGATTCTTCATATGCTTTTGAAGAAGAATCCTCTGGCTCACTCGGGCGAGGTTTCCGTTGTGGTTTTCTTGGTATGCTTCACCTTGAAATAATTACTGAAAGATTGCGAAGAGAATTTAATTTAAATTTGATTGTTACAACACCAAGTATCACTTATATTGTGACAAACAGGCAGGGTAAAAAAGAAACAATATATTCCCCATCAAAATTTCCTGAATTTGGGGAAGTGTCTGAAGTGGAAGAGCCTTGGGTGCATATGACCATCATCACTCCTCCTGCATATATTTCAGGAATTATGCAATTACTTTTCGATCATGAGGCGGAGATAGGGAATTCAGAAAACTTTGGTGATGATAGAACTTCTATACAAGTGATGATGCCTTTGCGTGAGCTTATGCGAAACTTTTTCGATGAAATAAAAAGTGTAACTTCTGGCTATGCTTCACTTTCATATGAAATTGGAGAATTCAGAAAAGCTGATGTGTGTCGACTGGATATTTTGATAAACGG
Source organism: uncultured Candidatus Saccharibacteria bacterium (assembly GCA_964525175.1). GTDB lineage: Bacteria > Patescibacteriota > Minisyncoccia > Phycocordibacterales > CAIZIN01 > CAIZIN01. The sequence continues at coordinate 3,486 of CAZGFB010000016.1, forward strand.
CGACCCGATGATTGCTTTTACAAAAATTGTTTCAAAAAGAAGGGTGGAAGAAGATGGAAGAAAATCTGCGGAGAAATTGCAGAAAGTTATGCCTCAGCAAATGATCATTGTAAAAATTCAAGCTAAAGCCCTTGGGCGAATCATTGCTTCTGAAACCCTTTCAGCTTTGAGAAAAGATGTGACTCAACATATGTATGGTGGAGACATTACTCGAAAAATGAAGCTTCGCGAAAAACAAAAGAAAGGTAAAAAGAAAATGCAAGAAATGGGAAGTGTGAATATCACACATGAGGTGTTTTTGAAGATGATGAAGAATGACTAGCTGATAACACGTAACATATAACACATAACTTATAACAAAATCAAAAAACTTTGCCTTCGGAAAAGTTTTTTGTATTCATTCAAGGTGGGGGTTTGGAATACAAATCCCCCTGAATTTTGGCTTCGCCAAAATTCAGGGGGATTAAATTTTACATTTTACTTTTTAAATTTTACATTAACTCTACCTCCACAAAATTGGGAAATATAGAATTACCATACTTATAATTATAAGCACACCAAGTACTGCAAAAATCCTTTTGATAAGTTTTTGGTTTTGTTTCTTGAATATCATAGTTTATCCACTATACCATAAAACAGACTTGTGTATAATAGGGGTATGGAATTCTATGACAAGCAGAAGATTCGTAAGTTTTGTTATTCAAAAATAACTATTGCATTTTTGATTCTTCTTGTTGCGATGATGATTCCGGGGGTTTACGGTATTTATACAAAAGTTAGTGAAAGTTCTAAAGACAGAAAGGCAGCAGAGAGGGAACTTGTTGATTTGCAGGCTCGTGAAAAGATGCTTGTAGAAAAAGTTGATAGAGGTAATTCAGAGAGAGGGCAAGAAGAACAAATTCGTGAAAAATTCAATGTTGCAAAAGAAGGGGAGTCAGTTATTATTTTAGTCGAGAAGCCAATCCCAGCTTCGAGTACTGTGAATGAAGCAAATGTATTTAAGTCGATGTGGAATAAGATAAAGAAAGCATTTTAGGACGGAGTACCGTCCTCGCAGACCTACGCAGACTAAACGCAGACTCACGCAGACTTGAATTCAAAATTCGGTATTGTCTCCTTGCACTTTCTGTCATTCCGGTGAAGGCCGGAATCCAGTCTGAAAATGTATTTGTATTAGATTCATAAATAGAATTCTTGCCGACTGGATTCCCGCCTTCGCGGGAATGACAGAGGAGAAAACTGCGGATATAATTTAGTGGCAGAATAGTTGCTTCCCAAGCAACATGCCCGAGTTCGATTCTCGGTGTCCGCACAAAAATTTAATAGTATTATAGACAATACTATTGTTTCGTAATGCGATGTATCGCACTATGATGCTAAAGACTTTTTGGTCTTTTTTTGCTAAAATAGATTAATGCCGAAGAAACTCTTTTTTTCATTCATACTTGCCATTTTGCTCAATATACCAGCAACCGCTTTTGCTACTGTGCCAGCAAATTTCACTGTTTCTGCTTGGATTCCATACTGGGCAAAAACTGCCGGCACAAAAAGTGCGACTGAGCATTTGAAATATTTTAATGAACTTCACCCATTTTCTTATGAAGTGCAACCAGACGGGACAATTGTTGATAAGATGAAGCTTGATCAAACTCCGTACAAGGAATTGATTCAGACTGCAAAGAAAAATAATGTAAAAATAATACCAACATTTCTTTGGACAGGTCCAATAGCAATGAAAAATACTTTTTCTGATGCGACAAAAACTCAAACGCACATAAACAAGATTATAGAATTAGCACAAGGTATTGGAGCTTCTGGTGTGGATATTGATTATGAAGGAAAGAGAATGGAAGACAAAGCCTTGTATGCAGGTTTTTTTCAAAAACTCTCAACTGCTTTACATGCAAAAAATCTTACACTTTCTTGTACAATACAAGCCGCCTCTACAGCAACTCCACCAGCGAGATTAATAACACTCAAAGCTACGGCTCCTTGGTCTGATGATTTGGCTAAAATGAATAAATATTGTGACACTGTTCGAATAATGGCCTATGATCAAATGCCACAAACCACAACTGGAACTTGGACCGAAAAAACTGATAAAAAACCTTACGCACCAAACTCTGATATTGTTTGGGTGAGAAAAGTTCTGGATTACAATTTAAAATATATTGATAAAAATAAATTAATTCTCGGAATTCCTACTTATGGTTGGGATACTCAATATACGAAATTGAAAACAGGAGGATATTCATATGAAATTATGAAAAGTGTTCCATATGCTGATGGTTTGAAGGTTGCAAAGGATAATAATGTGAAGCCAACAAGAGATTCTTCCGGAGCTCTTAGTTTTACATATGTTAAAAATGGAACAAATAGAGTAGTTTATCTTGCTGATGCAACATCTGTACAATATGCTTATGAAGAAGCGAAGAGGAGGAAAATTAAGGGTATAACTCTATTTAAAATCGACGGCGGGGAAGATCCACAGGTTTGGAATATTTTAGGACGATAGTTTATGTGGTAGGTCAAGGTTTTCTTTTTTTAGCGGGTGGTATAATGGAAATTCAATTTAGAAGTTAACACGACACTAATACACTAACACGACACGAATGACACAAATGGACTACGACGAATGACACGAATAGAATACAGGGCATTGCATTCTATTCGCGTCATTCGCATTCATTCGTGGATTGGTGTCGAGTTATAGCTTGTTAGTAAATTCGTGTCGAGATAAAGTATCATGAAAAAAGTAATTGTATATTCAACACCAACATGTCATTTTTGCCATTTAGCAAAAGATTTTTTTACTGCAAAAGGAGTAGCTTTTGAAGATAGGGATGTAATGACAGATTTAGTTGCACGTCAGGAAATGGTCACAAAGAGTGGTCAAATGGGCGTTCCAGTAATTGATATTGAAGGTAAAATAATTGTAGGGTTTGATGAGGGGACGATTGTGGGGGCTCTTGGGCTATAGTCCTTAGTTAGTAGTCCGTAGTACGTAGTTGAGAAAAAAATACAAAACAGAAAAGGAGAAGTTTGCCTTTGGCAAACTTCTCCTTTTCTGTTACATTGTAATGGCTTGCCCCTGTAGTTAAATGGATTATAACAGTCCCGTCCTAAGGGATAGTTTGAGGTTCGATTCCTCATGGGGGCACAAATAAATTTTATAATGGAAAAAAACCTTATTTTCTGATAAGGTAGTATGTAATGAACCCAAAAATAATTATTACAGAACCAAATTCTGACTATGAGCTTATTGATAGTGGAGATGGAGAAAAACTCGAACGCTTTGGCGAAGTTGTTTTGAGACGCCCAGACCCTCAGGCTCTTTGGAATAAAACAGACGAAGCTATTTGGAAAAATGCAAATGGATATTTTATTCGTGAAGGCAGAGAAGGGAGATGGAATTTTATAAAAGATACACCAGAGCGATGGACAATTAATTTTTCTGATTTAAATTTCAATATTCGTCCATCATCATTTAAACATACTGGAATTTTTCCTGAGCAGGCACCAAATTGGGAGTGGACTAGCAAGCTAATTAAAAATTTAAAAAGTAAAATTAAAAATGACAACAAGGAAGTAACAGTCTTAAACTTGTTTGGCTATACTGGCGGAGCTTCGATTGCGTGTGCGCAGGCGGGGGCAAAAGTTTGCCATGTGGATGCATCTAAGTCGTCGATATCTTTAGCAAAAGAAAATGCTGAAATATCAAAAATTTCTGAGTCATCTATTCGTTGGATTCTCGACGATGCAAAGGCTTTTGTTGCTAAAGAAATTCGAAGAGGGAATAAATATGATGGAATTATTATGGACCCACCTGCTTTTGGTCGTGGACCAGAGGGTGATGTGTGGCAAATAGAAGATGACTTTGTGAAATTTGTGGAAGAGTGTAAAAAACTTTTGAGTGATACGCCTCTCTTCTTTTTGGTGAACGGGTATGCTTCAGGATATTCACAGCTCGCATATTATTACAGCGTAAAGGATTTAGTTGAAAAATATGGTGGGGAAGTTGAATCCGGTGAACTTACAATACGAGAAACAAAAGGCGACAGGCTACTACCTTGTGGAATTTTTGCAAGATGGCAAAAGAGTCTGTAGTCGATTGAGCTGAGTATTTCGAATTTTTATTGGAATATGATATTATTCCAAGTATATGGAAAGTTTAAATAAACATCAAATCATTTTATTGGCATTACTTGTTGCCTTTGTTGCTTCTATTGCAACAGGTATTACTGTGGTCTCACTTTTGGGGCAATCTCCTCAGCCAGTATCACAAACAATCAATAGAGTGGTGGAAAAGACAATCGAAACAATTGTCCCATCACAAGCTCCTTCATCACAAGAACAAAAGACAACTACTGTGGTGGTGAAAGATGAAGATCTTACAATAAGTGCGATTGATAAAAATGCTAAAAGTATTGTACGTATTTACGTTCCGCTTCCAGATGGGACAAACTCATTTATTTCAAATGGTGTAATTGTTTCAGATAGTGGTTATGTGATAACGGATAAGGCCTCTCTCACTCAGTCCGGTGTTTTCGGCACATACAATGCAAATCTTTCAGACGGCACAAAAATATCTTTGGAAGCTGTATCAAATAACGAAGTGCTTGGTTTGACTTTAATGAGGGCAAAATTATCTGCAGATCAGAAAATAACTTTTTCATCAGTTACTTGGGCAGATTCAGAAAAAGTAAAACTCGGACAAACAATTATTGCACTTTCTTTGGACACAAAAAAAATAGTTAGTATTGGAAATGTTGGATCGCTTGATACTAAAGATAATAAAAACACTACAATTATCGCAGATGCTAAAATAACAAATTCAGTGGCAGGCGCAATGCTTTTTAACCTCAACGGCGAAGTTGTGGGGATGCATACAAGTTCTGAGAAACAGATGTTCATGGCTTCGAATGTGATTAAGGAGGCAGTGACAGCGCTCCTACCCAAATAGCTTTTAGGCGCTAGGCGCTAGGCTCTAGCTAAAAGCGATTTCCCTTCGGGAAATCGCTTTTGTGTTTCGTATTTTGTATTGGCTAGAGCCTAGAGCCTAACCGCTAGAGCCTATTCCAAAACTGCTCATTCTGAGGTAGTATAAGGGTATGCCTCCATTTCAACATTTTACAACAAAAGCACGTGAGGCGATACGTCGCGCTCACGAAATTGCGATTGAACACGGTCAAAATAACGTTAATTCAGTCCATCTTTTAATTGCCCTCATTATTCAAGAGGAGAGTATGGTTATTACTATGCTTGACCGACTTGATGTCGACACTCTTCTCCTCACAGACACTGCCTTGGAAGCTGTGGAAGCCCCAGAAGGTTCTCAAACACTCTCACCTTCATATCAGGTTTACCTTACCCCAGATTTGGCTCAGTCTATTGAAGTTTCCTCAAAAATTGCAACAGGAATGAAAGACGAATTTGTTTCAACAGAGCATCTTTTCCTTGCTCTACTCGAAGTGCAGTCTCCCGCAAAAGATCTTCTTGCTAAATTTAAATTAGACAAAGCTCTTGTTCTTCCTGTTATTACAGAATTAAAACAATCAAAAGTTTCAGATGTATCTGCTCCTAAAAAAAATAAAGCATTAATAAAGTTTACACGTTCACTAACAACTCTTGCTAAGGAAAATAAACTTGATCCTGTTATTGGTCGTGATAATGAAATAAATCGAATCATACAAATACTTTCAAGACGAACAAAAAATAATCCAATTTTAATTGGAGAAGCTGGTGTGGGAAAGACAGCCATCATTGAAGGTTTGGCAAATAGAATGGCGACTGGTGATGTTCCGGAATCACTTCGCGGAAAAGATTTGGTGTCACTCGACCTAGGTGCTCTTGTGGCTGGTACAAAATATCGCGGAGAGTTTGAAGAAAGACTAAAAAATATTTTGAAAGAAATAGAGCGTTCACAACCAAATGTCATTCTTTTCATTGATGAGATCCATACTATTGTTGGAGCTGGTGCAGCTGAAGGTTCTTTGGATGCTTCGAATATGCTAAAGCCTGCACTTGCAAGAGGTGAGCTTCGAGCTATTGGAGCAACAACCCTAAAAGAGTATCAAAAATATATTGAAAAGGATCCAGCTTTAACAAGGCGTTTCCAGCCTGTAACAGTAAATGAGCCAACGGTGGAAGATACTGTGGCTATTCTTCGTGGGTTAAAAGAAAAATATGAAATTTATCACGGTGTGCGTATTACAGATGATGCTATTTTAGCTGCTGTGAATTTGAGTGCTAGATACATAACAGACAGATTTTTGCCAGACAAAGCAGTGGACTTGATGGATGAAGCTTCTTCATCTTTAAAAATTTCTTTAGAAAGTATGCCTCCAATTTTGGAAGAGACTCATAGAAAAGTTATGAGACTTGAGATTGAAAAAGAAGCTTTGAAAAATGAGCCAAAGCCAACAGTTGAAACAAAAGCACGAGTAAAAATTATTGATAAAGAAATTGCCGACTTGCAAGAAAAAACCAGCGAGCTTGAGCTTCGTTGGAAAAATGAAAAAGAAATTCTTTCAGGCATAAAAGATTTAAATAAGGAGATCGATGCTTTGAAGATTGAGGCAGACAGAGCAGAAAGTAGGTCTGATCTTTCTAAAGCGGCTGAAATTCGATATGGATCTTTGCCAGAAAAACAAAAAGATTTGGAGGCTAAAGTAAAGAAGATTAAAAAACTACAAACAACACGAAGGGTGTTGAATGAAGAAATTCGAGAAAGTGATATTGCAGATGTTGTTTCTCGTTGGACTGGTATTCCTGTGGCTCGAATGCTTGAAGAAGAAATGGGTAAACTTTCTAGAATGGAGAAGGAGCTCGAGTCTCGTGTGGTTGGGCAGAATGAAGCTGTAAAGAAGATTTCAGATACCGTAAAAAGATCACGAGCAGGCATCGCAGATCCAAACAGACCTTTGGGCTCATTTATATTCCTAGGACCTACTGGTGTGGGAAAAACAGAGCTTACAAAAGCTTTGGCAAGCTTCCTATTCAATGATGAGAAAGCTTTGATACGACTCGATATGTCTGAATTTATGGAGAAACATTCAATTTCAAAAATCCTTGGTGCACCTCCGGGTTATGTTGGTCATGAAGAGGGCGGAACATTTACAGAACTTGTTCGACATCGACCATATTCAGTAATTTTACTTGATGAAATTGAAAAAGCTCATCCAGAAGTTTTCAATGTGCTTTTGCAGGTGCTTGATGATGGAAGGCTCACAGACGCAAAAGGTAGGGTGATAAACTTCAAAAATACAATGATTGTAATGACATCAAATATTGGAGCTCAATATATTGATAAGATGGAACAAATTGGATTTAATATGACAGACAGTGGTTTGGCAAAAAACTATAAGAATGCAAAAGAGAAAGTTACTGCAAGTTTGAAGGATCATTTCCGACCAGAATTTCTAAATCGTGTAGATGATATTATTATCTTTGATATTTTGAATGAGGAAGCAATTATTAAAATTGTGGAGCTTCAAGTAAATATTGTTAGAGAAAGATTGTTAACAAAAAATATAGATTTGCAGGTATCAAAAGATGTTTTGAATTATTTAGCGAAAGAAGGATACAATCCACATTACGGAGCACGACCTCTAAAGAGACTTATACAAAATACAATTCTTACACCTGTCGCAACACGAATGATTGACGAAGGGCTTTCTGAAGGTGGAGCTGTGTTGGTGTCAATGAAAAATGGCGAATTTGTGTTTGATGTAAAAAAGGGGAAGGTGAAGAGTGGGTTAGGAAGGGCGATCCGAGAAACGCAAAGAACTAGTAGGTAGTTGGTAGTGAGTAGTGAGTAGGAGAAATACATAACAGAAAACCATCATCGTGAGGCTAAGCCTCAATATGATGGTTTTTTGGTTGACATCATATAAAAATATTGGTAATCTTTTGGCAGAATCAAAACTGCTCGTAGGAGCTTAGAAAGAAAATTATGAAAGATCCAAATAGTGTGTTAGTTCTTCAAGTTGCGGAAATGGGTATTTATGCATTTGTTACATGTACAGAACGGAAGAATGTAACAAGAGATAGAGACTATATCATCTTTGATGTCCATGATCGCGTAACGGAAAATGTGTATGTCGATAAGCCACAACTGCTTATAACGGGTATCGTTTCTGGCGCCCTTTATGATTTGTCCAGATTCGTGAATAAGTTAAGGGAAAGAAATCCTCAGTTGGTTGTCGTTTGTTTTTCGTCTTTCGAAGATATTCCTGGAGATTTTGACAGAACGATTAGTAAACAGCGAAGTGATTGTTGGAGTAATGTTGCTCAAGCGATTAAGGATTTTGAGGAAGGAAGGCTTCGTCGGCCTGTGCCTGCAACGACGTAGATGTTTCAGTTTTAGCAAACCACATGAAAGTGTGGTTTTTTTATGGGTGGGGCAGGAGTCAGTCACGAATAAATTTTTTGTCGTCACAAAAAAATGGGCAGGAGTTTCTCGCCTTACAGGCGCTGTACACCTTTCGTATTTTTTCAAATGAGTACATTCTCAAAAATATACTCAAGG
>CAZGFB010000017.1:0-11456 GCA_964525175.1 uncultured Candidatus Saccharibacteria bacterium
TTTGGGAGGGGGTTTTGAGGCTGACGAGCCGAAAACTTCAGGATTTTTTAAGCTTAAAAAAATCCGTACCCGAGGAAAGTTATAGCGAGAAAGAGGTTGGGTTTTGATTTTAGTCAGATAACATCAAAATTGAATACGAACTTGGATCTCCGGGAGTACCCGAAGATGACAGAAGATTAAGCTCTTTAAATTTTTGTACGTAGATAATCCTTCAACTCATCAATCGCTACTCTCTCCTGATTTCCTGTGTCTCGGTCGCGCACTGTTACCATACTATCTTTTTCTACAGTATCGAAATCGATTGTCACACAGAACGGTGTTCCAATTTCATCTTGTCTTCGATATCTCTTTCCAATATTTCCATTATCATCAAATGCAACTCGTCCAAATTCTTTTCGAAGTGACATATATACTTCCCTCGCCTTCTCAACAAGTTGTGGTTTATTTTTCAAAAGTGGAAATACTGCAACAAGCGTTGGTGCAACCTTTGGTGATAATTTCAAATAACATCTTGTCTCCCCTCCAAGCTCATCTTCTGTATATGCACTTGTAAGCACCGCAAGAAGTGAACGACCCACACCGAAAGAAGGTTCGATACAATGTGCTAAAAATCTTTCTTTTGTTTCATCCTCATAATATGACAAATCAACTTTCGAAGATTCAGAATGACTCCTCAAATCAAAATCTGTTCGATATGCAAGACCATACAATTCTTTTCTTCCAAAAGGATAGTCAAATTCAAAATCAATTGTTCGCATTGAATAGTGAGCTCTGTCCTCAGGAGCAATCTCTAATTCATGAACTTTTTCTTGTGGAAGCCCTATGTCTTCTGTAAATGCTAGCATCTCTGCACGAAATTCTTCAAAAGCATTTTCCCAATTTTCAGGTTTTACAAAATATTCAATTTCCATTTGCTCGAACTCTCGAACGCGGAAAATAAAATCACGTGGAGCAATTTCATTTCGAAAAGCTTTCCCAATCTGCGCCATACCAAAAGGAAGTTTTGGATGAAATGAATCCATAACATTTTTAAAGTTTACAAACATTCCCTGTGCTGTCTCTGGTCGCAAATATGAAATCGATGAATCATCGTGGGTAGCGCCCATATGTGTTTTAAGCATAAGATTAAATTGTCGAGCGTCACCCAGCGGGTTTCCTTCAGGACTTTTTATTGCATTGTCTTTCAAAGCTTTATCCATGTCAGCCACCTTCATTCCTTTCGGATCAATTCCATTTGCCTCAAGAATATGATCTACTCGGTATCTCTTTTTTGTTTTCAAGTCTTCAACAAGCGGATCAGCAAAGGTCGCCACATGGCCTGTAGCCTTCCACACGTCTTGATTCATAAGAATAGCCGCATCCATACCATACATATCCTCCCTGTCGGTCACAAAGCGTTTCCACCATAAGCCTTCTATGTTTCGCTTAAGAGCAACACCAAGTGGGCCGTAATCCCAAGTGCCAGCAAGACCACCATAGATTTCCGAACCTTGGTACATAAAGCCTCGTCTTTTAGCAAGAGAAATAATTTTCTCCATTACATTTAAACCCTCTTCTTTACTTGAATTCTCTTCTTTATTATTCATATTTATTGTTATTTTTACTACCTAAAGCGAAAAAAGTCAAAACCATTATTTAACGATGTCATTACCATCAGTGTATCCCGGATCATCCGTTAACCTTGTATTGATGGAATTTCTTTTATCTGTTACTCGAGCTTCAGAAAAATTATCTGTCCCGGTTATTATTTGCTCCCCAATTAAAGTAGGTATTGATCCCTCTTGTGTAATACTTGGCTTCAATGTTACCTGAAAAGCAACTTCTTTTTTAGGTTTTGCAAAACCTGTTTCAGCAGGAACTTGCCCAACGTTCCAAACCACATCATTTGTAACAGAATCAAAAGTAACACTTTCTGAAGTCGGCGCAACGATATTATTCCAAGAAATGTATGACGGCAATTTTGCTGTAACCTTTGCATCAGAAACATTATTCATATTATTTGTTACAGTCCACACAATAGTATAGGTTGTTTCTTGTTCTGATTTTGGTGGCATTGGTCCACTATTTTCAAATGGGCCGGTGAAATATAAAGCTTTTGAGGCAAGATGTAAATCAGTTGTAAGTTTTACAATTTTTGAGACAGCTGAATTAATTTGCTGTTCTACATTATCTTCAGAGACACGTTTGGCTTTCACACCCACATCCAATTTAAGCTTTGCTGAATTTTTACCTTGATTTTTTATATTAAACTTAAAAGAAAGTCTCCCTTTGCCTCCTGGGGTAATATTTGCCAGATCATCATTTCCTCTTCTGTCCCAAGTAATAGTATTTTTCGATGAATCATAAAACCCTCCGTTAGAAACTGAAACAGATGAAGGATCTAAAATGTCTCCCGAGAAAACAACTATAAATTCTGCATTAGCTAGAGATTCGGGAGTATTATTTATCCAATTTATAGCGGAATTAACAGAACCCCCATCTGAAGTTGCATACTCATCACCTTCTGAATCATTTAAAACCAAATCAACACCAAGAAAAGATTTTTTTATAGAAATAATTTGCGAAGAAAGAGCAAGAACAGTGCCGACTTCCCTATCATCCGAAGCTGAAGCATTTCCTAATGTAAATTTAAAATATCTTTCTTCGTCGTTTTGTCCCTGCAAGGTACCAAATATTTTAATAGTTCTAGACTCTTTTGGTGATAAGGTTCCAATTTTCCAAGTATCATTTCCATCTGAAGCGCTAGGTGTCGCCTCTTTAAAAGAGTAGCCGAAAGGATATTCAGCCTTTAATACAATATTTTTTAATTCTTTATCAGAGTTTGATGTAACAGTCACTTCAAATTGTGCAGATTGCCCTGAAGTGATTTCCTTCAAACCTTTTGTCACAATCGAAACAGGCGAAGAATTCAGAAGAATTGTAAAGCTTTTTTCTTTTTGAAATATTGCATTTGAACCAGGTACACGATACTCAATAGAAACTTTTATCTCCTGAGTACTACCCTCTTCCCCAAAAAGAATTGATTTGAAAATTTTGTGTGAAAATTGACCTGAATCAACATCACCAATATTTACTCTTTCTCTTTTTAAATCAGAACGCTTTTCGTCGGCTGTTTTTGAACCTGAAGGATAATCGAGAACTACATCCACCAATTGCAGTGGCACGCTATTTTTATTTTCTATCCCCACATCCAAAGAAAGTTCCTGACCTCCCCCAATTTGAATAGGCCCTCCAATAATAATATTTATATTATCTGCAGAAACATTGTTTCCGCCACCCATCACAAGAAAGAAAGCGATTGCCAAACTTATAGCAAGAAAAACAAACGAGCCTAGTAACAATTTATAAAAAGGATTTTTTGTTTTGCGTGACATATTATTTTGATTACCTAAACTATCTTCTATACCCTCACTCATGTCATCATCCCACACTTGTGGAGTTTCGTATGATTTCATTTGTAAATCATGTTTTTTATACTCAGCTTCAACTGAGTTTGTACGAGAATAAAGTTTTGATTCAAGCTTATCAAGCTTATGTTTATCTTCTATCATAACAAAACATATTATATCATAACTAATTAACCTTTCCGTTTGTCATTCCTGCGGAGGCAGGAATCCAGTCTGAAAATTCTGAACTTGGATCCCCGGGAGTACCCGAGGATGACACTCAAAAGAGGAATACTTGCTTAGCTATCGTATTATATCACAAATGAGAAGCTTTTAGTGCGTTGTTTATAGAGTAAATGGCATTATCCTTATGGCTTGAAATAGATTCCAAATACTCATTAGTCCACTCAATTTCGTCTTCACAAAGATCTGCAAAATTTTCCTTATGCGCGTATCCCAAAAAACACATCATTCTTAAAATAAATAACCATTCGAGTGTTTGAATTGATTTTGGACTATATATTATTGTCTGAGCGTTTTTACAAACAACTTCCATATCATTAAAAATCAAAGATTCACAGCCCTCCTCAGGCATAAGCCTACGTAAAAGCGAAAAAACCCTAGCAATTACCATAAACACATCTCCTTTCATATTGTCATTCCCGCGAAGGCGGGAATCCATGTTAATTTCCCCAGACTGGATTCCGCCGGAGTTTATGCTCGTGAATACGGGTGCGGGAATGACAGAGGGGGGTGACATTAATTCAAAATAAACATTATAAACAGGTAAAGCATTTGTAATACGCCAAATTTCCTTCCCTTTTACTAAAGAGACTTCAATATAAGAAAACTCTTGCAGAGCATACCTAAGTTTTGAATCAGCAACTCGCACACTTTGTGCCTTTGCACGAATCATACCAAACTCTCTAGTAAAAAGAGTTATGAAATGATTCTTTTCTCCAGAAGGAGAAACATTTAACACAAAAGCAAAAGTGGTGTGTTTGTGATACATCTATTATAAAGATAATTCTAATTTGATTTTCTTATCTCCAATTATTATCTCTTCGCCATCTCCACCTTCATAAGAAACAGAAAGAAGCGAAGCAGATTTTTCAAGCTGAGTTCTAAATTTTTCAATAAATGTTTTTGAAATCTCGTCACAAACAACAATTAACTTTGGCTTATCTTTTGGTGTAAGACCTTTCCTTTTTCTCAAATCCTGAATTGCACGCAAAAGTTCTCGATACTCCCCTTCTTCTTTTAATTCTGGAGTTATGTTTGTGTCCAAGACCAAAGGTAATTCGATAGTTATATCAGAAACAACATTTTTAATATTCACCTCATCACGAATCAAAGATGCGTATTCATCATTCCGTACAACATCTTCATCATCTCTGACTGTTAATGTTAGAAGTGGTTGCTTAACTTTAATTCCGGCAGTTGAACGCGCTTCTAGGCCAAGAGATACGATATTACGTACTTTTTCCATATCAGAAATTATTGTATTTTTTACAAAAATTTCTTTGACCTTTTCAAACATCGATTCACTTTCATTTGGCCAAACAGTAAAGTGTACACTTTCTTCATCTTCATTCCCTCGAACGCCTCTGTAAATTTCTTCAGCTATATAAGGCATAAATGGAGCAACGATTTGAGCAAATCGGAAAAGAACATATCGCAAAGTCGCACAAGCCAAGTTTTTATCTTCACTTTCATCTTTCATTCTGTCTCTCGAACGTCGCAAATACCAAGTTGAAAGATCTTCAACAAAAGGCATTACGGGTTTCAAAGCTTGATCAATTTCGAATGCATCCATTGCCTTTGTCACACCCTCGCACAACTCCCCTAGTCGCGCAACAATCCATCGATCAAGAACATTTGAGCTATCGTTTTTCATTTGCACAACATCTCCAGTTTTTGCATCTGCATTGTCATCCTCTCCTGCATTGTCATTCCGGCGAAGGCCGGAATCAAGTCCGAAAGAATCTGAATTCGAATCTGAATGCGAGACTGGATTCCGGACTGAATCCGGAATGACAGAGGTGGATGTTTTATACATTTCGTAAAAAGAAAGAACATTTCTCATTCGAAGAATTATTTTTTTGTGAACTTCATCTACCTCTCTTTCAGAAAAGTTTAAATCTTCCGAACGCATTAGTGGAGAAGAAAGCATATAGAATCGAACTGCATCAGCACCATATTTATCAAACATTAAAGCTGGGTCAGCATAATTATTTTTTTTTTTTTTTTTTTTCTGGCCATCTTCTGCAAGGACAGTTCCTGTGGTAATTACATTTTTAAATGCAATGTCGTCAAATAGCATTGCAGAAATTGCATGGGTGTAATAAAACCATGTTCTTGTCTGGGCAATATATTCTGCAATAAAATCTGCTGGGAAATGTGATTTGAAGAAATCTTTATTTTCAAAAGGATAATGCTGTGAGGCATATGGCATCGAAGATGATTCAAACCAACAGTCCAAAACTTCTGGAATTCTTTTCATCATCCCCTGCCCGCTTGGAGCTGGGTAAGTAATTTGATCAATGTATGGTCGATGAAAATCAAGTTCATATAATGCATTGTGAGGAATAGGAGCGAAGTCGAATTCTCTGTATTCAGATACTTCAGGAAAACTTTCTGACCAGATTTCCATTGTTTTCTTTGTGTTCGCACCCAAAGCAACTGCCTGCAACATCCATGCAGGACCTCCATGAGTTACGAAAAGAATATTTTCGTCTGAATATTTTTTATCCACATCGTAAAGAAATTCTCCAACTCTTTTCCTTACATCATTATGACTTTCTCCATTTGGCGCAGGTTTTTCAAACTGATCTTCAAATGAATCAAAATATTCTCTATACGCTGAGCAATCTTTCATATCAAAATCACCCAAATTCATTTCCCCAATACGTGGATCATAAACAATACTTTCTTTGGAAAGACCAACTGCCTCCGCTACAATTTCAGCAGTTTCTTTTGTACGGATAAAAGGTGAAGCAATAATCTTCGTTATTTTTTGTTCTTTAAGTTTTTCTGCGGAAGCTAGAGCTTGTCCTTTTCCCTTTTCGGTTAAATGATGAGGGGTGTCAATTTTTGAACTTAATATATTCAAAACATTCTGCTCCCCTTCCCCGTGTCTCATCACAAAATATTTATTTGTTGATTTTGTTTTCTTTTTGATATCATCCAAAGAGCCGAGAACTTCAAGCTCTTTTGTCTCTGTCCCTTTCCAAATTGGAAGTGGTGTAGCCCAAAAACGATTACGAGAAATATTCCAGTCTGGAGCATTTTCCATAACATTTTTAAATCTTCCCTCTTTCAAATGTGAAGGTATCCAATTTACTTTCTCATTTAATTTCAAAAATTTTTCTTTTGAAGATTGAATCTCAATAAACCACGCTGGGATTGCATAATAATAAATTGGAGTTTCGCAACGATAACAATGTGGATATGAGTGAATTAATTTTTCTTTTTCAAAAAGTTTTCCATTATGAGCTAAATATTTAATTATTTCAATATCAGCACTTTGATGTTTGTTTGGTTCTTCTTTTGTATCGTGAGGCTTCACAAGTTGTCCTGCAAAATCTATGATTTCTTCCTTGAATTTTCCTGTACCGTCAACGTGGTGAATAATCGGCAAATTATTTGTCTTCGCCAAACGTAAGTCGTCTTCTCCAAACGCAGGTGCAATATGCACAACCCCTGTTCCGTCTGTTGTTGTTACAAAATCCCCAGCATAAATTTTCCATCCATTTTCCTTGTTTTTTATTTCTATATTTTTGTAATAATCAAAAATAGGTTCGTATGATTTACCAATCAAATCTTTACCTGAAATTTCTCCAACGATTTCATAACTATAATCCTTGAGCACCGTCTCTACACGCTCTTTAGCCACGATGTAAATTACATTATCATCAATATTTTTGTTTTGATTTCTTGCCCCTGAAAGTTTCTGGTCATCATCATGTTGCGAAGCAACCTGACCAGAAAGTTTTTGTGGGTTAATTTTTAACTTTAAATAACCCATGTCAGCACCAACTGCTAAAGCAACATTCCCTGGAAGAGTCCATGGTGTTGTTGTCCAAGCAAGGATATAAGTATTTTCTTCATCAGTAAGTTTAAATTTAACATACACCGAAATATCAGTTATATCTTTATAACTATTATCCATTGCCACTTCAGCATTTGAAAGAGGAGTCTCACAACGAGGGCAATACATTAAAACTTTTACACTTTCATAAATTTTGTCTTCACTATGAAGTTTTTTCAAGCCCCACCAAACAGACTCAATATATGAGTTGTCCATTGTTTTGTATGAACCATCAAATTCTGTCCAACGAGCAAATCGCTCAATTGTTTTTTTCCACTCATCTACATAGGTAAGAACCTTACTTCGAGCGTGTTCATTAAATTTTTCAAGGCCCATTTCTTCAATTTGTTTTTTACCAGAAATACCAAGATCTTTTTCAACAATGTTTTCAATTGGCAGACCGTGGCAGTCCCAACCCCATCTACGAAGCACCTTAAAGCCCTTCATCGTCTGATATCGAGGAACAGCATCTTTTATCGCACTAGCCAAGAGGTGGCCGTAGTGAGGTGTTCCTGTGGCAAAAGGAGGTCCATCAAAAAATACGAATTCACCTTTAAAACCCCCCTCATGTGGGATTTCAACAGTTTTTTTAAAAGCTTCAATATCATTCCAAAATTTAAGTGTTTCTTCTTCTTTTAAAGCCGTCGGACTTTTGATTGGGTCATTTTCATTACTCATCATGCTATCGTACCAATTTTTTTGCATTTTGGGAATGAGCTTTTAGGCCCTAGGCGCTAGGCTCTAGCTAAAACACAACAAAGCCGTTCCCTTCGGGAACGGCTTTGTGTTATGTGTTAACGTATTTCATACGTCACCTGCACTGTTCTTGAATACTTGTTCTCTCCTGCTGGCAGTTGAGGCGCGGACACCGCATCTGCCCCACCCATACCAAAAGACTTATTCATCATTGGTATTCCATACCCTACTTCATTTTCGTTGAAGGCGACAATTCTTACGAGTCGCACACCCAAACCTTTTGCAATCGATTTTGCTTTAGCTTTTGCATTGTCAATTGCTTCATTTCTTGCCTGTGCAATGACATCATCTTCCTTATCAACTCCAAAAGTAGGCCCACTGATATTTGTTGCTCCAGCAGTTGTTGCATCTCCTACAATTTGTCCAACTTTAGAAACATCTCTAATCTTCACTTCAAAAGTTTGTGAGATTTCATATCCACGCAATACTTCTTTACCACTTGGGCAATTTGAAGGATAAATCGCTGGGCAAACAACTTGTGGATAATCATATTTTGGATACAAAGAATAATTTGTTGTCTTTATATCTTTCTCTGCAACTCCATCTTTTTTCACCGCATCAAGAATTTTATTTGAAATATCTGTTACAAGCTTCTGAGCTTCCGCAGATGTTTTTGCTTCTTTTGTTATTGAAAAAGAAAATACGGCAATATCTGGAACTGCCATAGCTTCCCCACTTCCAGAAACTGTTATTGTATTTCGAGAATCAATACTTGATGTATCTGCTTTACTTAATTGATTAATGGTTGCCGAGCCCAAAAAGAGAAAAAGCATTCCCACCACCGCTACTGCCAACCAAGTAAAATATTTGTTTTTTAATATATCCATAGTTTTTTAAGTTATTCTGCTAACACCCCCATTATATCATTTTGATGCTGTTTTTCATCTATACCTCCTTATGCGCTCTAATTTTTAATTTTATAATTTTATAATTTTCCTGTCCCAGCTTATTACATTATCTGGGATAATTTCAAAATAATTTCTTAATTCTCTAATTAAAAATACCCACCCGACTGTCATCCTCGCTGTACTCAGCGGGGATCCAAGTCTTGTTTTGATTAAATTAATAATCTCAGAATTAGCACTTAGATCCCCGGGAGTACCCGAGGATGACAATGCGAATTCAAAAATTTAAACATTATTTAAAAATTCAAAAATTACAAAATTAAAAATTCGCGTCTAGCGTTCGCACGCATCACAAACATTCTCCAACAAAGAAACTACTGTCATCGGCCCTACCCCACCAGGAACAGGAGAAATTGCTTTAACAATTTTTGAAACTTTTACAAAATCTACATCGCCTACCAAAACTTTCTGACCTTTTTTTATTTGTACTGTAATACCGACATCGACTACAACTTGTCCTTTTTTTACAAATTTTGAATTTATAAATTTTGGTTTACCAATTGCAACAATTAAAATATCAGCTAGCTTAGTCAATTCCTCCAATTTTTTGGTTTTGCTATGACATTGAATTACAGTCGCTCCGAATCTTTCAGCGAGCAATGCCACCGGCCTCCCCACTAAAAGTGAACGTCCAAGCACTGTCACTCTTTTGCCTAATAAAGAAATTCCTGAAAGTGTGAGTAGCGAAATTATTCCACGTGCAGTAGCAGGAATAAATGCTGTGCTGTCTCCAGTTAAAATTTTACCTTGATTCAAAGTTGTGAGGCCGTCTACATCTTTTGCAGGAGAAATCGTATCGAGTACTGCTCTTGTGTTTATATGTGCTGGCAGTGGCATCTGAACAATAATTCCATTTATCTCTTTATTCAAATTTAATTCTCTAATAACCTCAATCAAGCCTTCTTGCTTTATTTTTTCTTCAAAAGAAAACAGGTGGGTTTTTATACCTATCCTGCCTGCTGTTTTGATTTTTTGTTTTACATAAGCCTTCGAGTCTTCCCTTTCGCCCACTAGAATAATAGCCAGCTCAGGAGCCTTCTTAAAAGCCCTAACTCTTTTTACTAACTCCGCTTCCTTAATTTTAGCCGTCTTTTTCCCATCAAGTAGTTTCATTACGCTATACTACATTAAAAAACCCTTCAAAAGCAAGGGTGTTTTTAACGAATTTTTAATTTTAAATTTTAAATTTTGTAAATAATTTCTTAATGTTCTAATTAAAAATTCAAAAATTTAAACATTATTTAAAAATTTGTGCTTAAAAATTACAAAATTCTGCCACAGCAGTGGCAGCGTTGCCCAAAACATTCCCAAACACCACCCCGCCACCACATCACTCACCCAATGAGCATTTAAATATATACGGCTTACACCGACTAAAATAATTATCAAAAATGAAAGCGTAAAATACAATATTCTTTTATTCTTATGAACCATCCTTCTTACAACATAAAAACAAAAGCATAAAAACAATATTGTAGTCATATTCGCATGTCCACTCGGAAACGAATATCCGGATGTTGAAATAAGTCCATTTAAAGGACGGCTCATTTCTAAAACATTTTTTATAATTGTTTGAGAAGCCAAACCACCAAGTAAAGCAAGAGTGGTATAAAGAGCTCCTCTATTATTACCCTTGATAACAAGATAAGTCACTAGGTACAAAGATGCTACAAAAATAAACATGAGTCCACCCACATCAGTTATAAAGAAAAAAGGTAAAACTAGTGAGTTTGAACGAGGATAATTTGAAACAATGTTATTTATATTTAAAAAATAACCATAATTAAGTGCAAAATATGTTGCAACAAAACCAATCAAAGCTATTAAATTTAAATATAT
Organism: uncultured Candidatus Saccharibacteria bacterium; assembly: GCA_964525175.1. Taxonomy (GTDB): domain Bacteria; phylum Patescibacteriota; class Minisyncoccia; order Phycocordibacterales; family CAIZIN01; genus CAIZIN01. The sequence goes on from CAZGFB010000017.1 coordinate 10,977, forward strand.
GTATTTCATTTAGAACTATCTTAACATTGTATATGTAACAAACACCAAAATCACCCCTATCATAAACGCGTCTACGGTGTGTTGAGCCTTCTTATGTTCAGCTACGGCACACCTAATATCTGTAACGAGTTTTTTATGCGACTCGAATTCGCATTTTTTATCTTTTGGTGTGTGAATATGTAATGACATAAGTATTATACTATAAATTTAAATTAGGGGTGATTAAAACTATTTGGGGATAAAAAACCCATCGGAACTTTCGTAAAAGTTAGGTGGTTATAAAAAAACTCTGAATTGAATATTGTAGTTTTTCAGAGGGATTACCATTGTACACATATTTGAGTGAATATGTATGTGGATAAGTACCCAGACAAAGAATAAGAAAAGATGTCAAAGAATGAAGATTATAAAGTTTGTAAAAAATGGGTTCTATAAATATTAGTGTGGAAGATTTAGGAACAAAAATGGAGCAAAAGCTAA
>CAZGFB010000018.1:0-10965 GCA_964525175.1 uncultured Candidatus Saccharibacteria bacterium
TGATTTTTGCTAAATAATTTATTAATTTTCTAGAACCACTCCGCTAACTCGTTCGGGGCGATTATTTTAGGGGAATTATTTTGTTGATATTTTATAGAAGTATTTCCAAAACACTTTTTTATTGGTGGAGGTGGCGGGCTGTGTTCCTCGACTACTTGGAACACAGTCAGTTGGATTGGTGCCGAAAAAGTGCTCAGCTCTGAGCTTTTCTAGGCACGGGAGGGCTAAAAGTTTTTACCAAGGTCGATCTTGGGAATTTTTTTGTATAGAAAATTAGCTTTCGTTGTATCAAAATATGTGGTATACTGCAGATATGAAAAGGATTCATTTGGTAAAAAATAAGCAACTTCCAGTTTTTGTTGAAAAAGACGAAGACGGTGTTTATGTTGCCGAATGTCCTCTATTTAAGGGCTGTTATTCTCAAGGAAAAACTGTGGATGAGGCTATGAAAAACATAAAAGAAGTTGTTGAGCTTTGTTTGGAGGAAAAAGAAAACAAAGAAACTATAAAATTCTATTCTCCAAGAGAAATTAGTTTGCATACGATAACTGTATAATTTATGCCAAAGATTCCATCTGTTTCTTTTAAAAAAGTTATAGGTGCTTTGGAAAAGTGTGGATACAAGATTTCCCGTCAAAAAGGAAGTCATATTCGAATGTGTCACGACACAGAGTCTCCGATTACTGTTCCAGCTCATAATCCAGTGGCGCGTGGAACACTTAGGAAAATTTTAAGAGACTCCAAATTATCTGTGGAGGAGTTTATTGAATTGTTGTAATTTTTGAATTCCTATTTTTTCACTTTTCTTTTTTCATTTTACATTTGAAACGTGTTACAATTATGACTAATGAAATTCTTTTATACATCTATTACATCATCGGGCGAGCGTAAAAGTGGAACGCGCGAAGCTTCTGATAAATTTCAACTCGCAAATGACTTGAAAGGTGAGGGAGAAACAATTCTTTCAGCAAAATCTACTAACAAAGCTGAATTTTTATCTTTAAATTTTTCTTTTTTTAATCGAATAAAAAATCACGAGAAAATTATTTTCGCTAGAAATCTAGCCTCGATGCTTGAGGCAGGGCTTGCTGTTTCTCGTGCTCTTTCGGTTATTGAAAGACAAACAAAAAATGTAGGGCTTAAAAAAATTGTTATTTCAATAAATGATGATATTAAAAAAGGTAAATCACTTTCGGCCGCAATGAAAACTTTTCCTGCAGTTTTTCCTCCGATGTTTGTTTCAATGGTGATGTCTGGTGAAGAATCAGGAAAACTTGGCGATGCACTTAATGTTGTTGCATCACAAATGGAGAAAAGCTATTTACTTCAGAAAAAAATTAAAGGTGCTTTGATGTACCCTTCGGTTATTATTGTTGCCATGCTTGGTATTGCTGTTTTTATGCTCATGTACATTGTGCCGACTCTTACAAAAACATTTAAAGAAATTGGAACGGAGCTTCCTTCAAGTACAAAATTTATTATATGGCTTAGTGATACATTTCAAGCACATATGATTTTAGTTTTGATTTCTGTTGTGGTGACGATTGTTTTACTAGTCGTTTTAGCTAAAACAAAAGGTGGTAAAAGAATGTTTGATTATGCTTTTCTTCATATTCCAGTCGTTTCTGAATTGGTAAAAGAGGCAAACTCTGCAAGAACAACAAGAACACTTTCATCACTTTTAACTTCCGGGGTTTCTGTTGTGGAAGCGCTAGATATTACAAAGGATGTTTTACAAAATTCGTATTATAAAACTGTGATTGAAAAAGCTAAACATAATATTGAAATTGGAGCGCCGATGTCTGAAGTTTTTGCAAACGCAAGCAATCTTTATCCTGTTTTTGTGGGTGAAATGATCTCAGTGGGTGAGGAGACTGGAGATTTGGGAGGAACACTTCTTAAGGTTGCCGTCTTTTACGAAGAAGAAGTTGAGCAGAAGACAAAAGATATGTCGACAATTATTGAACCATTTCTTATGCTTTTTGTCGGTGCAGCTGTAGGATTTTTTGCAATTTCAATGATTACACCAATTTATTCAGTGGTGGATAAAATTTAATATGAAGAAAAGACCCCTCCAAACTTTTTGCCATAGCACCGCTCGAGTACGAGCGGTGCAGGGAGAATTTCAATGGCAAAAACTTAGTAGGGCAAGGGGCTTCACCTTAATCGAAATCATGATAGCAATAACAATAATCCTTATTATTGGAGCCGTTTCAGTTTCAGCATTTATGAATTGGCAATCGGAAAAAAAAATGGACGGAGCTTCAGATATTGTTGCTTCTGTTTTAGAAGAATCGAGGGGGCTTACTGTGAATGCTTACGGCGGAAATCAGTACGGTGTTTACTTGGGAACAAACGACAGGGTGATAAGTTTTGTTGGCGCAACATATAATCCTGCAAGTGTTTCAAACACAACGACGTTGATACCTTCAGGGGTCACAATTTCTACATCTACTCTTGGGTCCACCGTTGTTTTTAAAAAATTTTCTGGTAGCGCTGGTGAAAATGGTATTATTGTTTTGAGTGATAATAAAAATGCATCAAACACGCGTACCATAATGGTGGATACTTCCGGGGTGGTGTCGGTTAAAAAATGACGCAAAACAACGAGCAAAGCGACTATGTTTTGCGTCATCCCAGAAATTCGACCCGAGAGAATTATCTGGGATCCAGGATTTGAATTTTTCAGACTGGATTCCGGCCTTCGCCGGAATGACAGAAGGTGACGGGAGTATAAAAGCAAATGAACAAAACGAATTTACCAAAAAAGAATAGTCGTGCCTTCACAATAATCGAAGTCGTTGTGGTTCCTGCTATTTTACTTATGATTGTTCTTGCGATAATGAACGCTTTTACTGCGTATGTAAAAAGTTCAAAAAATAGCTTGGATACGGTGAAAGCCTCTTATCTTTTGGATGAAGGAATCGAAGCTGTTAAAACATTTCGAGATGTGAGTTGGAGTCAAAAAATAGCTGGAAACACTGTCGATGTTCCATTTAGAATTTCGTGGAATACTGATTCTTTCGCAACAACATCCGCAATAACACTGATTGATGGAGTCTTTGATCGGACTATTACTTTGAGTAATGTTTATAGAGATGATTCAACAAAAGATATTTCGTCATCTGGCACGATTGATGATAACACAAGAAAAGTTACTGTGAATGTTTCTTGGAGTAATGGCGGAAGCACAACGACAAAAAGTTTATCGGCGTATGTAACAAATATGTTTAGCAACTGACATAAATCAACGAACTTAGTGACTATGATTTATGTCATCCCAGAAATCCGACCCGCAGGAGGATTGTCTGGGATCCACGAAAAATGACCAACAAAATTCTAAAAAATAATAGAGCCTTTACTCTAATCGAAACAATTATTTATATTGTTGTATTTAGTATGATATCTATTGCTCTCGTTGAAGTAATTATTTCCGTCAATAAAGCGTATGCATCAATAAAATCAAATCAAGCTTTAGAAATGTCTGCATCAGATTCATTAAATAGAATGTCTCGTGATATAAGAAATGCCACAAGTATTTTAGTGGGAGAATCAACGAATTTCGGAGTTTCTCCGGGCAAGTTGGCTCTTTCCTCAAAAGATGGTTCCGGAGCTGTTCATACTGTAGAATACTATGTAGATGCAAACAAGATGTTACAAATAAAAGAAGATGGGATTTCTGTTGGAAAGCTCACATCTTCAAGTACACCAATTTCCAATCTGATATTTTCACAAATCACAACAGGGAATTCATCTGCTGTTAAAATCGACCTATCTCTTCAAGTATTAAAAGATAAAGCAACGACGACTGAGTCATTCCATTCGACATATATATTGAGAGGGAGTTATTAATGTGTTTTGTCATCCTCGTGAAGTTGGGGTGGGACCCAACTGCAAGAACGGAGCGCGACGGCGCGAGTTGTGCCCAGAAGATTTTTCACCAGAAAATACTTGTGGGTACTCCCGGGGATCCAAGTCCAAATTTTCAGACTGGATTCCTGTCTTCACAGGAATGACAAAGGAGGACCGTAATACAAATGAATAAAATTTTAAATAAAAAAATCTTTACCCTTCAAAATTTTTGCCATAACACAGCTCGTACTCGAGCTGTGCGGGAAGAATTCCAATGGCAAAAACTTAGAAGGGCAAGCCGTGGCAATGTCCTCACTCTCACTGTTTTAGTTTTTACTATGGCATCATTAGCTTTGAGTCTCGGTATTATTTCTCCTATCGTTAAACATATTAAAACTGTTCGAGGTTCAATGTATTCAAAACAAGCATTTTTCACAGCTGAATCACTACAAGAAGATATTTTATATCGTTTGAAAAAAAATATTTTAGTTGGAAATAGTGTAAATATGACCTTAAACGAGTCTACCTCAAACGCTGTAATTTCGGGTGTTAGTGATAAAACAATTGTTGTAGATTCAGATGATTCAGGATTCAAAAGAAAAATGATTTCAACTGTAGTTCAAGGAGAGGGAGCATCTTTTAGTTATGGTATACAGACAGGTTTAGGTGGTTTTGAGATGGCAAATAACGCTAAAGTAATCGGAAACGTCTATTCTAATGGTGATATTTCTGGGGGTTCAATAACTGGAACGGCAATTTCTGCAATGGTTCCTAACCCTATAGCAGATCAATTAAATACTGGAGATGTGAGTCCTTCAAACAGTATTGAATTTGGAGGTAATGCTACTCCAAGAGACATTGCTCAGGGTTTTAAAATGAGTACAACAACACCTCTTGCTAGCGTTCGTCTTTATGTTAAGAAAAGTTCTCTTAACCCAATTAACGATGCTTCTGTTCAAATTGTAAATGATGAAAGTGGAAAACCAGGCAAAACAGTTTTAGGCACTGCGACAATGAATGCAAGTACGGTAGGAACATCGTATGATTATATTGAATTACCATTTTCTTCTCTTGTTCATTTAGCAAAAAATACTCAGTATTGGCTTGTTGTATATTCTTTATCTGGTAGCACATATAGTGAACGTTATACTATTGGAGCAACAGCAGACACGTATTCAAATGGTAAGGCCATGGTGGGTACTTGGTCTAATGCAGATGGGGGAATATGGGCTAATACGACTCCGGATAATTTAGATATATATTTTAGGCTTTATGTAAGTGGAAATATTGGAACTATAGAAAATGTGAACGTTGGAACAAGTGGTGTTGGAGATGCATGGGCAAATACAATTTCTGGTGGTACCGTCGCAGGGACTAAATATTGTAAGGTTGGTGACGATTGCAATACTTCAAGACTCGATCCTGTCGCACAAGCATATCCGTTATCAGAAGGAAACATTACAGACTGGAGGGCCGATGCTTTTTCCGGAGGAGTAATTGGTTCACAAACCATATCAAGTACAAAAACTCTAGGTCCAATTAAGATAGATGGTGATTTAATTGTTAACGATGTTTTGAATGTAAGTGGAACTATTTGGGTGACGGGTAATTTTTTTGTGGGGAATAAAAAAACAGTTCAGCTTGCACCGGACTATGGTGGTAATAGTGGAATAATTATTGTTGATGGTAAAACAACTCTGGAAAACAATTCAATTTTTTCGGGTTCAGGATTGGCTACTAGTAGTTATGTAATGCTTGTTTCGACAAGTAATTGTGACTATGCAAATTGTGATAATAAGTATGCTATTGATGTTTCCAACAATGCAGGGGCTGTAATTTTGAATGCTCAAAAGGGTACAATTAATTTTAATAATAATTCTGGAGCAAAATCAGCAGTTGCGAATAAAATAATATTAGAAAACGGTGCAACTATTACTTATGAAAAGGGATTAATCGATGTTAATTTTTCAAGTGGGCCGTCGGGAGCTTGGAGTATAGATTCTTGGCGAGAATCTACAGATTAGAGTTTTTCCCTATTTTTGATACAATGGGTGGGATGTTAAAAAATAAAAAACTTATCATTGGAAATTGGAAAATGTCTCCAGCAACACTAGCGGAGGCTAAGAAACTTGTGGGAAATGTTACAAAAACGGCTGTAAAGCTGAAGAAAACGACTGTTGTGCTTGCTCCGTCTTTTGTTCACATTGCTCCTTTTAGTACAAAAAAATCGAAGATTTTATGGGGTGCACAAGACGTTTGTGTAAAAAATGAAGGGTCTTTTACTGGAGAAGTGAGTGTAAAGATGCTTAAAGATTTACATGTTGAATTTGTGATAATTGGCCATTCAGAAAGAAGGGTTATGGGAGAAACAAATGAGCTTATTGCAAAGAAAGTTGTTACAACTTTAGCGGAAGGTTTGAAACCTGTACTTTGTATTGGTGAGACAGTTCGAGATATTGATGGGGAATATTTAAACGAAATAAAAACTCAACTCCTAGAATGTATAGCGCAAGTAAAGCGAGGAGATATGCTTGATCTTGTCATTGCTTACGAACCTGTTTCTGCAATTGGCGCTTTGGAGCCTTTGAATTCTCATGACATTCATACAAGTGTTTTGTTTATTAGAAAAATACTGGCAGAACATTTTAGTAAAGACCTTGCACTTTCAGCAATGATTCTTTATGGAGGTTCAGTAAATTTTGATAATGCTTCTGATATTATAAAAAACGGAGGGGTGGATGGTCTTTTGATTGGTAGAGCGAGTCTAAATGGGGAGTTTAATGAATTGCTTAAGGTAGTTGAAAAAGCATGAACACGACACGAATACACGAATAAATACAGCGAATGACACGAATAGAATACAGAATTGCATTCCATTCGTGTTATTCGCACTCATTCGTAAATTCGTGTCGCGATAATGAAATTTAAATGAAAACACTTAAAGATATTGGAAATGTGGATGGAAAAATTGCTCTTGTAAGAGTTGATTTTAATGTGCCTGTGGAAGATGGTGTTGTGAAGGATGATTTTAGAATTAAATCAGCAATGCCAACTATAGATTTCTTGAGAAAAGCTGGAGCAAAAGTTTGTTTAATTGCTCACTCTGAGGCAAACAAAGAAGGAGAGAAGTCGTCTTTGAAACCTGCGTATGGAGTTTTGAAAAATTTTGTTGATTGTGTATTTGCAAATACTTTAGATGAGGTAAAAAATTTACTTGAAACAAACGAAGTTGTTTTGCTTGAAAATCTTCGTACAAATAAAGGGGAAAAGGCAAATGATGAAGATTTTGCAAAAGAGCTAGCGGGCCTTGCGGATTTTTATGTAAACGAAGCATTTTCTGTTTGTCATAGAGAACACGCATCAATAGTTTCCGTACCAAAATTTCTTCCAAGCTATGCAGGCTTTCAACTAGAAAAAGAAATAAGTGAACTTTCAAAAGCTTTCAACCCAGCACATCCTTTTGTTTTTATTTTAGGTGGTGCAAAATTTGAAACAAAATTACCTTTGATAAACAAGTTTATTGAAAAAGCCGATATTCTCTGTATTGGAGGTGCTTTATCTAGCGATATTCTAAAAGCTCAGGGTAAAAATATTGGAAAGTCGCGGGTCTCAAAAGTTGATATTGATTTAAGTGATGTTATTTCAAGTAAGAAGCTAATGCCGACAATTGATGTTGTTGTTGAAAATAATGGAAATGTTGAAACAAAAAAAGTGGAAGATGTTTTAGATGAAGATAGTATTATGGACGCCGGCGTAGAGACGATTAAATTATGGGAAGAAAAAATTCGCGACGGTGCATTTATTCTTTGGAACGGACCTCTTGGAAATTTTGAATTAGGATTTGATAAAGGCACGCTTTCACTTGCTTCTGCTATTGCTTCAAGCGACGCCGAATCTATTGTGGGGGGAGGCGATACTCTTTCAGCTATTAAAAAACTTAATCTTGAAAAGGCCTTTTCATTTATCTCAACCGGCGGAGGTGCAACATTGGATTTTCTTGCGAATGAGACCCTTCCAGGTATTGAGGTACTATCGTATTAAAAAATAGAAAACCCTTCAAACTTTTTGTTCATACCTTTTTGTTGACTACAACAAAAAGGCAAAAATCTTGTGAACAAAAACTTTTAAGTGTAAAGAAAAAACACCTTTTGCATCACTGCTAAGGTGTTTTGGTTGTGTTAGTTGGTGTAGGATTTTCCCGCTACACTATCGAGAACGACATACCGACTATCGTCATAGAATTTCACGTCTTCGTTGCGTGGACGGAGGAGAAGTCTTGCCATTCCAGATGCGAGATTTGGATCAGATGGGGTATCTCTTCCTGTGATGAAATCGCATTTGAAAGTACAAGAGCACTCATGAGTTTTCATCACTCTGTCGCCCAATGTCCATTTTTCTGGATCGAACACGAGGACACACTCAATTTTTTTGTCTGAAGGATCTCGTTCTTTGTGCATACACAGGATACCATCTCCTAATGAACACACTTTCCACTCCTCATTGTTTAAGAGGCGACGCAATAGGATTAGTAATTCTTGGCCGAGTTCTGTTTGATTGTTCATGGTTGTACAGGTCCTTTCTTTCTGTATTTTATCACTATCAAATTTTTGGTCAACATTCAAAAATGATACACTTTTTGCTATAGCAAAAAGTGTATCATTTTACAATTCAAATCTTAATCCAAAGCGAATTTGATTTTCATAGCAACTTCCTCAGCTTCACCGGGGAGGTAGGCTTTAGCTGGCCAATGAATTAGGCCATCACCATCTTTTCTGGGAATGATATGAAAATGAGCGTGAGGAACTGCTTGCCCTGCTACTTCTTCGTTATTCATTCCAATATTTATTCCATCTGACTCGAGTCCATTTTTTATCGCAAGCGCAATTTTTTTTACTACAATCATAGTTCTGCAAAGTGTTTCATCAGGAAGCCCGTAAATACTTTCAAAATGATCTTTCGGAATCACTAGGGTGTGACCAGGATTATTTGGTCCAATACTTAAAAATGCTAATGTATAATCATCTTCGTAAATTTTATTTGCTGGGAGTTCTCCAGCTACAATTTTGCAAAATATGCAGTTTTCTTCTTTGTTAATCATGAATATAGTGTATCAAAAAAACATGATACAATCATCCTTATGAACCAAATCTCAGAGCTTCAGGCACTACTTCTCGCAAATCGCGGTATAAAGGAGGGGGATATTCCGGTATTTTTGAATCCGTCTTACGAAACTGGTGTTTATGACCCGTATTTAATGAAGGATATGGAAAAAAGTGTAAATCGTATTTTGAAAGCAATTGAAGAGAATGAAAGAATTGGTATATTTTCTGATTATGATGCCGATGGGGTTCCGGGGGCGGTGATGATGAAAGATTTTTTTGACCGCATAGAATATGAAAATGTTTTTTATTATATTCCCGACAGGCATTTGGAAGGGTTTGGACTAAAAGATGATTCGGTGACAATTTGTGCAGATAATGGAGTAAAACTTTTAATAACGGTTGATTGCGGAATTACAGATGCTTCCGAGGTAAAACACGCAAATAAACTTGGTATGGAGGTAATTATAACCGACCATCATCTCCCATCTGTCATTCCGGCGGAGGCCGGAATCCACAAGTATTTTTCTGCTGAAAAATCTTCTGGCCACGACTCAGCTCGTCAGCTTCCGTCCTTGCAGTCGGGTCCCATCCCGACTTCACAGTCTGAAAATTCTGAAAATTTAAACCTGGATCCCCGCATTCGCGAGGATGACAGAATAAATACAAGGATGACAGACGGAGAGGGTAAGTCTGCCAAAGAACAAAATATTCAAAACCTTCCTCCTGCCTTCGCCATTCTCGACCCTAAACAAGAAGGGGACGAGTATCCAGATAAAATGCTTTGTGGTACTGGAGTAGCTTTTAAATTAATTCAAGGTATTTTAGCAAAAAATCGATTTGGCATGGGAGCCGATCAAGAAAAGTGGCTTCTAGATATGGTGGGGATTGCAACTCTTTCAGACATGGTTCCACTTTTAGATGAAAACAGAGTGCTCGCTAGCTATGGGTTAAAAGTTTTGAGGAAAAGTCGAAGGCCGGGCCTTGTCGCACTTTTGAAAAGAGCTGGAGTGGATCAAAGATTAATTGCTGAAGAAGATATTGGTTTTATGATTGCACCTCGAATAAACGCAGCGGGAAGAATGGGGCATGCAATGGATGCGTTTAAAATGCTAAGTAGTACAGATGTAAAAGAAGCAGAACTTCTCGCCGATCATATTAATGGTTTGAATGATGAGAGAAAGGGGATTGTGGCAAGAATGGTAAAAGAAATGAAATCTATGCTTTTAAAACGTATAGAACATGAAAAAGAAAGAGGGGTGATTGTGCTCGGGCATCCGGATTGGAAACCTTCTTTGCTTGGCCTTGCTGCAAATTCAATTGTGGAAGAACATGGTATGCCAGTATTTTTATGGGGAAGAGAAAGCGGGACAGTGATAAAAGGTTCTTGTCGTTCGAATGGTGTTGTGAATGTTGTTGAAATAATGAGAACAGCAGAGGAAGGTTCGTTTATTGATTTTGGAGGGCATGCGATGTCGGGAGGATTCTCTGTTTCTGATGAAAAAATACATTTTCTTTCAGATTCTCTTGCAAAAGCTTATAAAGAAGTTCTTCTTACTAGTGACGGTGAGCTTAAACAAAATTATTCAATCGATACTGCACTTGGATTAAATGAGGTGAATGAAAAAACTTACAAAGATATTCAAATGCTTTCACCGTATGGGGAAGCAAATCCAAAACCAGTTTTCCTTTTCAAGAGTGTGATTGTGAAAACTTGTGCTCAATTTGGAAAAGAGAAAAATCATTTAAAAATTACTGTGGCAAAAGATGGAGGAAGAGCCGTGGAGGCTATCGCTTTTTTTGTCGATGAAAATAGTTATGCAAAAGAAGTAAAGGAAGGAGCTTCAATTAATCTAGTGGCAAACATTGAAAAATCATTTTTTAGAGGGAGAGGAGAACTACGACTTCGCATAGTTGATATTATCTAATTTGCACCCGCATTGTCATCCTCACGAATGTGGGTGAGAAAGCATGGGTATGCTTTCGCAAGACCGGAGGCTGACGAGCCGAGGTG
>CAZGFB010000019.1:0-10661 GCA_964525175.1 uncultured Candidatus Saccharibacteria bacterium
TTCAAAAAGCGAAAAGTGTACAGTGCCTGTAAGGCAGGAATCCAGTCTGAAAAATCCGAAACCTGTGTCACGCATAATTTCTTGCTAGAAATTTGCTCGACCCCGTCTCGACTCGTCAGCCTGCGACCGTTGAATCTGGTACCCACCAGATTCCACCCCCGCATTCGCGAGGATGACATACGGAGAGAAGAACTTAATTTGGGATGGTATTATATGCTTGATAAAAATTTAGGGCATTTAAAAAAGCGCCGATTGAGTACAATCGGCGCTTCAAACCCTATGTTGAAACTTTTTTTGATTCCTTAAGAATCCTTTGCTTCGTTTTGACAATATTTTTCATCCACTCATGATAGGCTGGATCAAATACTTCCACTGTCTTCTCAAAACCACTAAGTCTCCAGTCGATCAGGTTTTTCTTGCACGCCCCTCGCAAAGTAAGAAGAGTCGCAACTCCAATCCCGTCAATCATAAGTAGTGCTTCCGTACCACATTGTGCACAATCATTTAATGTATACAAATTGTTTGCACTAAGAATTTTGAAAACAATTTTTTGGGGTGAAAATATTTTCGATAATTGCACAAGTCGATTATTTACAATTTTTCTGGATTCCATATTCTTCCTTTCGTTGAACTTTTCAAGACATACTATAACCTTAAAATTAAAAAAAATCTACCAGTGTCACTCTGGTAGATTCGTGAAAACAAAAAGTCAATCAATTTTTCGAAGACTCGGCTTTCCGGTAATCTCAAAACCTCCACGACTTCCATAGAGGCCAGGGAGACTACCTAAACTATCAGAGGTAATATTTTCGGTATTCACCTCTGAAGCATCAACGGCATAAGTCTTTCCTTTTTTCGTTTTTCGATAGTACTTTTGAATTTCAGTACACACTGTTTCGAATCTGGAAAATAGAATACAGCCCGACACACAATATGTCAAGCAGACTCCAAAAAAATATATCTTCTATATATTTAAATCAGATTTTTGTTCTAACATTTTTTTTGCATTTTCTGCATCTTTTATTGCAGAACTATATGTTTCAATTTGAGTTTTATTATCAGAAGATGAAGGGCTTGAGTAAATTTTTACAAACCAAATACCTAAAATCAAAACAGCAATGAGTATACCTATCAATGTGATGAATCCTTTTTTCATAATCTAAATTATATCAAACTTAATGAAAAATCTTCAATCGCTTTACATTTTTTATAGATGAGCTAATATGAATTTAAAGGAGAAATTATGCCAGTAACATCAGATGTGCAAGAAGTTGAAGCCGCCTCCAAAAAAGTTCCTTTTATTGAAGTCATTCCCCCAGAAAAGGAAGAAAAAATTATGTTTCTAAATCCAGGAGAGAGCAGGATTTATTTCGGGGATTGCAAGATGATACTACGAAGTGGTCCTTATGAGATAAGCAACCCATTAAGTAGAAATATTTGCCTAACGCGAGTACCGACAAACGCTCCGTATGTAATATTTTTAGTTGATGGATTAATTTTCAGAGTAAAGGCAGGCAAAGGGGTATTAAAGTTTTCATTAATAAGGCAGAGGTTGCCCTAGTTCAAATACCTTAGTAAAAGCGACACATTATTTGTGAGCGCTTTTTTTTATAAAAAAATCCCCAGCAACAACAGTTGCTGGGGAAAAAGAACAAGAATGGACGAAAAAGAAAAAATACCCAAATAGACGCAAATTCAACCCAAAAAAACACTTGACTTGAAGGTTATAGAAGCGTACCCTATTGTCAGACAAACAAGGAGCAAAAAACAAACAAGAACAACAAAAAAGAACTTGTCTTCTCGCTCCAAGAAGTTAAGTACTTTAGAAAAGAAAAAAATATGAATGAGATTATTCAAATCGGCAACCAGAGATTTTTTTCGTATATCGTCTCAAGAAAAGCTTTAGATGCGACAGGATTACCGCGCATGATTGATTTCATTAGCTCGAACACTGAAATAGATGTGAGTGTTTTTACCAAATACCCCATTTCAAACAGAAGTTTTGAAAACGCACTCTCCATAACAGGAGATGTGAGTGGAGATGTACAGGAGGGCGGTTTTGAAAAACCAATCAAAAGTTTCATCGAAGAATTAGGATATTTCATCCCATGTTCAGCTGAAGCATTATCTTTCGTATTTTATAATGTACGCGCATTCTCAAATGTACTCCCATCAAATCTGATTTGTGGAATTCGTAGAGATTCAGAAAGTTTGGAAGAGTTAGTTCTGGTACTAAAGAAGGGAAAAACAGAAGCTGACTTCAAATTTATTCTGGAAGAAATACCTGCGACCCAAGTTCCAAGAAAAGGATTTGAGATCCTGCTTATTAAGGAATACAAAAAAGGTTCCACATAGGTATTCAATCATCAACCCCACCCTCAAAAGTGGGGTTTTTATATATTAAAAATTTATATCAAATTTAAATAAAAAAAGAGCGTCGTACAAATTGCACGACGCTCAGTTAAAGAACGATGAATGACTACTCGAACGGGTTGAACAAATACACAGCACTCACCCCTTCAACAAAATACTTATCCTTAATCCTCTTTGGGATCTTTGGAGGACCCTTCGCTAGGTGGTTGTTGAACCAGTCTCCCCTGTTTAGATAACCAACCCGAAGCTCGGGTGGGGTTTCCTCAACAAGTTTCTGGTATTTCCTTTTCGTGTTCCCCTTCCATGTCTGCTTATCCTTTTCGTAGATATCACGAAGTTGAACAAACTGTCTCAACTTCAAAGTAATATCCCCGAGTGTTGGCAAGCCGACACTATAACGAAAGATGAAAGTGTTTAGAATTTCATCCACGATTGAATTCTCCCATGAAGAATTTGTGATATCCTCCATATGCCGAAGCCATCCTCCAGAGGTCTTCCTTGTAAATTTTTCAATGAGATAATTTGCAAGATTTTCCATCCGACGTGCTTCTAAGTGAGCACTGACCGAAGTTGTGTATTCACGATACCCTCTCCACACCCCACTAGTTTGATCAAACTTCGTAGCATAGTGAATTAAAATATCTCGTACAGAACCTTCCGATCCGGGCAGAAATGTGTTAAACGAAGACATCGATGAGGATTCTGCAAGTGGTTTTATCATTTCAACTGCTTCACGTGCAAGATCTTTCATCCCTCTTTCGATCAAATATTTAGCCCAAGCTTTTGAGTCCACCTTTCCCTTCGTCGAGTGAACGACAGCAAGAGAAAGAATTCCAAGTGTTAAGTCGAGTGCCTTGCGAATAGATTCTTGGTTTTTATACCCAGTAAATTTTTTCGCAGACTCAACCACCAAGGACTCCAGCTCTCTCTGCATTACCAATTCCAAAGAAGGGTCAAGACCCGATTGGAAGGCGCACGACAGAGCAATTTCAAACGGCATTCTTTTCTCTATCGTTGCTATTTTCATTTTAGATTTCGAAATTTTTTCACCCCTCCTCGTACGTACATGACGCATGAGGGAGGGCGAAGTTTGTTTAGAGGTCGCCAAAAACCTCATCCAGAATCATTCCAGACTTAGGTTTAACAACGAGTGCTTTCGCACGGCGAATGAGTTGCCGGTACGTGTTGGAAACATATCTTTTAACCACTGCTTCGTCCGGATTTTTCCTTTCGTCAGCATGAAGCGAAAAGATGATACGTCTAACATTTGCAAAAAAATCTGGGTTTGTAGCTTGGAGCTCAACAAAGATCTCCTGCCATGTACCCACTTCTACTCTAGCAACATCAACGCCTCCGGGGCGATGTTCGTCGGAATTGAAAAATTCCAGGCAACCGACTTCATTTACCGCGATGGACACCAACAAGTCTTTCCCGATTTCCCTCAAGTAGAGGGTTTCGAGCATTGTCCTCTTCTGACGTTCATCATTCGTGAGAATGACGGAGGTCAAGAAGTCCGTAACGTCTTCGTGCATTTCAGCGAGCTTGATGTCGCTGATGACGCCACGACATTCACCCCATTTCGTTCCAAGGCGCTCGAGAGCACCAATGAATTGTTGTGGGGTGATGAACGGCACGACGATTGAAGGCTTTGTATAATCACCCTCACCGATAAGAGCGGAGATGTCACCCACCTCCAAACTTTGGACCAGGATAGCGAGCTCCTCATCACCAGCTTTGTTGCCGATGACAGCGAGACTTCTTTCCGCGGTTGCTGGACCGTAAACGCTGAGCGTTTGTGTGATAGCTTCTTTACTCATATTTTCTTGTGTTTGATTTTCAGTTCTAGAGACGGTTGTTGATGGTTTTGTTGGAGCTCGCCACATGGCAGAGCACCAAAACCACACAGGCAGTTTCGGGTTCATGGGCCATAAGATGATCCCATGCCTTTCGTGCACTTTCGGCCAGCAGTACAGATTGTTGCTCCCGTATTTCGTGAAGCAAATCTGCAGAGGTCCCTTTCGAGAGCAACTTCAGTTTTGGGCATTCCGACTTGAATCTGAATTTTCCCAAAAATGCAATCGCTCCGTACACGGGGTATTCTTTGATCACATTCACCGACTCTTTGATCACAGCGAGAAGATTCTCTCTGTGATTTTTGAAGTCGCGTTTTCCCGCTTCGTTTGTCTTGCGACTAAAGAAGCTGGCAATTTGAGCCTTCAGCTCTTTCATTTGTTCCTCCAATTCATTTTTTTCCACTTTTTTCTTTTTTCTAATTTGAATTTTTTTCCAGATTTATACACGGTGAAACTTGTTAAAGAATTCACCAACAACTTCCTTTACGCTAGTCTCCAAATCAACGACAACAGCCTTCTTTTGAGCAAGGTCATAATCACTTCTTTTCGAGGGGTCACGTAAAGTCTCATATGCTTCCGATATTTCCTTGAATAAATTCGCAGAATTCTCAGCTGTAGAAACATCAGGGTGATGTTTCGGAGCTAGAGTACGGAATGCTTGTTTGATCGCATTTTGCGAGGCGTTCCTTGGAACACCTAGTATTTCGTAGTAGTCTTTCATATGTCAAATAACGTTTGTCTACCAGCCATTATAGCAAATTTTGCGTGATTTGTCAAGCTGTTTTTATCCTTATTTTTACTAGCTTAAATAGATATTTCTTTGACTTTTTTGTGATATTATGCTATAATTGTAACATAAATAAGCGAAAGCTTATTGACCGCAGAGAGGCTCTTCTCGAGCCCCTATCATATACTTCTCGAATAATTCGGGAACAATGATCCAAATCGGCAACTATTGAGGTCTGAATGTGCTGCGAACATCACATCCCCCAAGCCTCGACTAGCAATAGTCGAGGCTTTTTTATTTTTTATTATTGATTATGTTGATCAATTTGAAAAACATGAGCACTATCTGCATTAGAATCTTCAGACAGAAGAAGTAAATCACAATTCCCAAAATGAAATTGTGTTAAGACTTTCTCCCAAGGTAAATCATAATATTTTGCATAAATCATTTTTCCTATATCACCATGCGTAACAAAGAGTATGTTACCGGATATATGTTTTTCATTAATTTTACCCAGAAGTAGTCCTGCTCTATCCATCAAGTCTGGAAAAGTCTCAGCACCTTCTGGGTTTAAAAAATATGTAATAATTTCTGCTTTCAAAATATCGGGTGAACAAATTTTTTCGATATCAGCAACTTTTTCTCCTGTCATCACTCCAAAATCCCGCTCAATTAAAAGAGCTTCCTTTTCAGGTAGTGGAGCACTTGTGATTTCTGAAATTATTTCTGCGGTATTGTACGCACGAATAAGTGGAGAGCTATATACCGCATCAAAATTAATCTCAGTTTCTTTTATTTTTCGTGCAATTTCACGAGCTTGATCAATCCCCTTTAAAGTCAATGGCAAATCTCGATGTCCATTCAAAATGCCGTTTTCATTATCTTCATTCTGACCGTGTCGAGTAATATATATTTTAAGCATTATTTTTTAAACTATTTCTTCTTAAAGAAATTAATTGTAATTGTGTTTTCTAATGTTAGTTGATCTGGAGAATTATATGTTTCTGCGGAGGTCGGATCTACCCAGAGAAATTAGATTCCAAAAAATGACTGTATGCAAAAGTCTTCGTCTGGAATTAGATCTAATTCCAATGATTCTTTTGGAGTAAGCCAACAGGTATCTTTATGCTCTATCGGATTAATATTTACAGAAGGTTTTTCATTTACAGGTAAGTGAAAAATGTGATATGTAAAATCATATTCTGGATAACGAACGAAAAATTTTTCAAAATATATGAATTGATGTGGCTCTGCATTTATCCCAGTCTCCTCACCTATTTCGCGTATTATGGCCCGAAGTACATCCTCACCCTCATCAACTTTCCCAGCAGGCACACCCCAAGTATTTCCTTGTGGTTTATGATCTTGGCGATGAAGCAAGAGAATCTTTGAGTCATGCTCAATGAAACAACTAACAACTTCAAACTTTTCCTTAAAATTTTCCGGCGGGTGTCTTTGAATCATGAGAGGATTATTGGGATTAATTATGACAAAATATCCATCAAAAACTATTTCACAAAATACAAAATATATCCGATGAACAAAACCAAAATCAAATACCACCCTGCCCACCCTTTTGTAATCGGCATATATTTCTTTAGGCAATCAATTTTGTTCCAATAATTTATTTTATTCCAATACTTATTATCCCCATAACAAGAAATACACAGGGCAACCAAGCTATCCAAAAGCAATATCCAAAAAATAATTTTTAATATTATCATTTGCTAATTATTATTTACTTCTTCATAAAACCTTCGAGAGCTTTCAAAGCTTCAACTGGGACCATATAAACAACAGTATTACTCTGATCCGATGACATATCATTTATTGATTGCAATGTTCTAAGGTGAAGTGCGCCCGGAGTCGCTGCAAGCATCGCTGCTGCCTTTGAAATATTTTCAGACGCAGCCAATTCACCTTCAGAATTAATAATTACCGCTCTCTTCTCTCTTTCAGCTTCCGCCTGTTTACCAATAGTTCTTTCCATTTCAGTTGGCAAACTAACATCCTTCAATTCAACATTTTGAACCTTCAAGCCCCAAGCATCAGTTTCCTTATCAACGATCTCTCTAATTCTATCAGCAATTTTATCTCTACTTGAAAGCAATTCATCGAGTGTTACCTCTCCCACAATATTTCTCATTGTTGTCTGGGCATATTGTGAAATCGCATATCTGAAATCTTCAACTTCGATAATAGCTTTGTTTGCATCCGCAACTTTGTAATAAATAACAGCATTAACACGCACGGAAACATTGTCTCTCGTTATTGCATTCTGATCTGGAACATCCACAGCTTTTGTTCTAACATCCACTCTCTGATACCCCTGAATAATTGGCCAAACGATTCTCCACCCAGGTTCCATTATTCCAGTAAATTTACCCAGAGTAAATCTTACCCCTTTTTCATATTGGTTAATCTGACGAATACTCGTCAAAACCAAAAACAAAACTATAAATATGGCTACATTTAACATAAATTATTTGTAATTATTATCAATATATTAATTATATCACAGAGCCAAAAGCGTGCACGATACTCGAAAATCATAAAAGTCCCCAAAGAGCGGTCCGGTAAGCGCCAAAGTAATATATTTGCCATTCCTAGTTTGTATGTTGTCACGGTTTATTATGGTGGTATAATTTTAATATGACTAATATTTTTGAATTGTATCCTAGCAAACGAAAAGGCGTGTCGTATGCAGAATATCAAGAGCAAGGTGGAATTATTAATGGGGAGGATTTTATAAGCGCTCTCTCACGAACAGAGAAGACAAAAACAATTGATAAAATGCTAAAAACTCATGCAGAAGTAATCGCAAGAGTTGCAAATATCGAATTACAGAGCACAGAAGAAATGACTGATCCTAGAATTGTTTTATACGCAATATTGCGCAACGACGTTCGAGAAGAAGAAGTCGAGTATCATCACGACAATATGAGTGACCAACGTTTATTTGCTGAAGCTTTAAGGATGCTAGGCGACACCGAATCATTAAACAAAATGATAGAAGCCTACCCAAATATTTCCTTTGGAGATATTCCAAAGAAGAAACAAGAGGAAGAAAGAATAGCTGCGTAGAAAATTAATAAAGTACTAGCAACAAAAAAAACTCCTTCAGGAGTTTTTTTTGTTAAATCAAAATCAATACCTCTCTCTACCAACAAACATTCACCTCTTCCCCAATCTTATTGGCCACAAACTTTTCTACGTCTGAATAGATTCCAATTTTATCCACAAGACCTTCCTTCAAAGCAACTTCGCCCATAATACTCGAGCCGTCCGCGAGCTTTCGCACTTTTTCAATATCTAAATTACGATTTTGTGATACCAAACTCACAAAATATTCAAAACTAATTTTAATATCACGCATAAACAAATTTTTCTCGTCTTGAGTTAGTGCGCGATCCGGAGAACCCGAGTCTTTATATTTTCCCGAACTAAGTGTTATATATTCCAAACCATTCTTTTTATTTTTTTCTGAATTTTGCAAATATGACATTGTCACACCAATACTTCCAACATCTGAAAACTTCGAAGCAAAAATTGTTTGTGCTCCTGTGGCACCAAGATAGGCGGTTGAAAGAGCTCTGTTGCGAATAAATGCAATCACAGGTTTTTTTGATTCTTTAAATGCTCTCATAATCTCCTCTCCAGCAATCGGCGAACCACCAGGAGAATCAATTTCCGCGATTATCGCTTTAATATTATCTCTATTTTGAGCATTATTCACTTGCCAAATCACATCATCAGAAGAAGTTTCATCAAAAACCAACTGTCCTTGGTCATTATATGAATCTGGGCTGTTGTAAGTATAAATTTCCCCGTGAATACTTATCCCTTGAACGTTACAACTTGGGTCTGATTCCAAATCACCACCATCGAAAGAATAATCTGAATAATTTGAATCACCACCCATACTAAAATCTTTACTGAAAAAATTATTTGAAAATGCATTTCCAATCATATTGGAAGAAACCAAAATTATTATAAGCAATACAAAAGTCCAAAACCCTTTCCCATATTTTTTATAAAAACCCGCCAACTTTGCTTTTGAGATAAATTTCATATTGAAATAAGTATATCACTTTTTTTTCGTTTGAAATAGTTTTTTGAAAAATTTTATAAAAATTCAAAAGTTTTTTTACTTAAATTTTTAAAGTTAAAATATAATAAGGAAAATTTACCAAAATATTTTGTTTGAGATATTCAGAAAAAGGAAGTGTTAGAAGTCTGTATACACTAGCTTGATTTATTGACTTATGTGAGTATTTTTTGTAGAGTAGTCGCGGAAAAGTCAGAAGTGTTTCTGGCGCCAACAACCTAAAAATGGAGCTCATATGACTGAAAATCAAAAATTCGCACGTGCCCTGATTGCACCTCTAGGAATTACCTTAATGGGATATTTCCTACATATTCAACCCATGCTAATTACAGGAATAGTTTTTACAGCCCTTGTTGTTATTGCCCGATATTTAATACACATTACCCCACATTAAATTAAAAATGAGGGGTATTTTTTATAAATAATTTTCTTTCCAGGGAGGTCGGGCCTCCGCAGATACACAACTAATTGTTAAATTTATATAATTCTATCAACAATCACTGCCGTATCTACTGATTTTATGTAACCAATCATTGCATCTCTCTTTTTATAATCTCTAATTTTAATTTCAAATTTTGCAGAGACAGGATTACCTTCTACTGTGCCGAGAGTCTCAATGACAAGGAGGTCATCTTTGTGTCGCTCTTTGAAATCTGCAAGGCCCTGAGCGGCTGAAGTATAATTTATGACTTCAAATTCATTATTTCTTTCAAGTTGTGTTTTGAGTGAAATAATGTCTACTTCTCGTGCACCATCTTTGAAATAAACAGTAAACGCCCTGTGCTGATTTTCCGCCGCTTTCAAACACTCCATATCAGAGCCACATAGTTCAGCATATTTGGAAACTTTCTTCAAAGTTGCCTGTTCGTTAGGGTCAGTAATATCGACTTCGGCGGTATGAGAAGTATAAACATACGCTCCGCCACCCATGACAATGAGGACTATAATAACGATTGCTATGATTCCGATAAACCCTCGTTGTGTATTTTTCATATACTTAATTATAGCAGATTACAGCATTATAAACACAAAGACTTCTGCAGTAAGTTTTTGCGAGATAAAGGCATAAGTATTTATTTGTTTCAATAATTTAATTACAATTCAAAGCTTTTCGCCAGCCTGCAGATTCGGCTTCGGCTTGAGAGCAAAAGAATTTCTCGCCACGAGATTCATCAATTTGAGTTTTTGTATATGAGCCACAGCCAGGCATGTGGTAAACCTTTTCCCCAGAGGTGCTAATATTTCCCTTAATTACACAACTATCGTCCTTGGGCAAATTTGAGGCCGTGGAGGGCAAAACAGTGTTTCCCGATCCTACAGCTGTAGATTGGCTCGTTGCCGAAGCCACCACAGGGCACGCCTGCCAAAGTCCCGTTTTCCCTTCTCTCGCTTCTTTTTCTGCCTGAACAAATACAGATTGATATTTTACATCGGGCGGATATGAATACGAATGAGCAAAACCCTCCTCAACTAATTTTTTGTTTATCAAAACATCATCAAGCCAAATATACCGAAGTAAACGATTATATTTATCGCGATCTGTCACATCTTTTTCCAAACGCACCATCTTCCCTTCCACAAGTTCCTTATTTTTCTTTGA
>CAZGFB010000020.1:0-10632 GCA_964525175.1 uncultured Candidatus Saccharibacteria bacterium
GGGGGTGGTCTCTTTGCTCCGATCTTAGGTGGTCATTTTGACCGTTTTTTCCAGTTATATGTCATCACTTTGGAATTAATTTGAAGAATCGTCAATGCATGAATCATTTAAACTACTTTTCAATTGTAGTTCTTCTTTTTTATGTCGAAAATAAAACTCGTTATGTAAAAATTAAGTCAATCTTAAAAACCCATATTTTAGAAAAATTTGAATCAATATATGTAGAAAACAGGGGGAAAACTACTGAGTTAACTCTTTTGTTCATGGATTTAATCGTTTGTCCATATTTAGATAGGAATTTTAAGAACAAATTATTTAATTTGTATGGCATTGATAACAAAATGGGTAGGACAAGAACTCAAATCATTAATTTTAAAGAGTTCTGGTTCACAAAATGGACAGATTTTGATTTCAGAAAAGAACTTGAAGCAAAGAAAAGTAAAGAGGTATACTAGAGCACAGCGCTCCGTTCAAATAACTGACCTTCTTGGTTCACACACAAGCGCTCTTCTTGGTCTCAGATAAAATGAGATTGAGATTATAAAGCAGCAAGGACGGGCTGCTTTTTAATAATAAAAAGGTTCGGTAGTACTTTAAAGTAGAAAGGCAGTGACATGCAATTTGAGAACAAACTCCTTCCTCGTACTGTCAGGCACATTTGCAGCTCACACTCTGTTCCAACGATAAACCTAAAGCTGCAAACGAGCCTTCCATCCAGTTCTGCCAATAAGAGATAAGCCCTCATTACACACATTTGCAAGTCCCTCAATGCCTACACTCAATCCAAAACTTGCAAAAGAGTGTAATCATGCCAACACACCATTATAAAATTATTACTTTTAAACTTTAAATATAATCAGACTTGAAAACCGAAAACCTGACCCGTAAAGAAATCATCGATAACCGACTAAAAAAAGCCGGATGGAATGTCGCTGACCGGACCCAGGTTATAGAAGAGTTTGATATTATTGTCGATTCAAATCTTATTCTGGAGGCTCCAACTCCTTATGCCGGACATCAATACAGTGATTATGTTCTGTTAGGGAAGGATGGAAAACCTCTTGCTGTGGTAGAGGCAAAGAAAACTTCTGTCGATGCGGCAATTGGCCGGGAACAGGCAAAACAGTACTGCAATAACATTCTTGCAACACATGGCGGAGAACTCCCCTTCTGCTTTTACACCAACGGACATGATATTAATTTCTGGGATTTAGAAAATTATCCTCCCAAAAAGGTCTACGGCTTCCCCTCCCGTGCCGATCTCGAACGGTATTTATATATCAGAAAAGCAAGAAAAAGTTTAACAGGAGAATTAATTAATACAAAGATTGCCGGCAGAGACTATCAGATCCGTTCAATAAGGGCAGTGATGGAAGCCATTGAAAAAAGAAAGCGCACGTTTTTATTGGTAATGGCTACAGGAACTGGAAAGACAAGAATATGCATTGCCCTGGTGGATGCATTAATGAGAGCAGGTTGGGCTGAGAGAGTATTGTTTTTGGTTGACAGAATTGCGTTAAGAGACCAGACACTTGATGCATTTAAAGAGTATTTGCCCAATGAACCGAGATGGCCGAAACCTGGCGAAAAAGAAATTGCAACCGACAGACGGATTTATGTTTCTACTTATCCGACAATGTTGAACATAATTCGTGATGAACAAAATTCCCTTTCACCACACTTCTTTGATTTGGTTGTTGTGGACGAAAGTCACCGAAGTATTTATAACACTTATCAGGAAATACTTGACTACTTCAACACAATCACTTTAGGCTTGACGGCTACTCCTACTGATGTAATTGATCATAACACATTCCAGCTGTTTGAGTGCGAAGATGGGGTACCCACATTTGCTTATTCCTACGAGGAAGCAATAAATCACATTCCTCCATACCTGTGCAACTTTCAGGTAATGAAAATCAAAACGAAATTTCAGGACGAAGGAATAAGCAAGCGTACCATTTCTCTGGAAGACCAGCAGAAGCTGATTCTTGAAGGAAAAGAAATAGAAGAAATTAATTATGAGGGAACAGAAATTGAAAAGAAAGTAATTAACCGTGGAACAAATGCATTGATAGTCCGTGAGTTTATGGAGGAATCGATAAAAGATTCCAACGGTGTATTACCCGGAAAAACAATATTCTTCTGTATCAGTAAAGCACATGCCCGGCGAATGGAGGAGATATTCGATTCGCTATATCCGGAATACAAAGGCGAATTGGCAAAAGTTATTGTTAGCGAAGATCCACGGGTGTATGGCCCTGGTGGACTTCTTAGTCAGTTTAAGAATAATGACCTGCCACGAGTGGCCTTAAGTGTCGACATGCTCGACACCGGTATTGACATAAGAGAATTAACTAATCTCGTTTTTGCTAAACCTGTTTACTCATACACCAAGTTCTGGCAGATGATCGGCAGGGGTACACGTTTATTGGAAAGTGAGAAAATAAAGCCCTGGTGCACCGAAAAAGATGAATTCCTGATTCTGGATTGCTGGGATAATTTTGAATACTTCAAACTCAATCCAAGAGGAAAAGAATTAAAACCTCAGATTCCTTTACCGGTAAGGTTATTCGGTATTCGTCTTCAAAAAATCGAAAAGGCAATTGAATTAAGCCGCACAGAAATAACCGGAAAAGAAACTCAGAAACTTAAACTTCAAATTGCCACTCTGCCTCAAAACTCTGTGGTGATTATGGAAGCTAAGTATGAATTGCAAAGATTTGAAGATGATAATTTCTGGAATAATCTGACCAGTGACAAACTGGATTTTCTGAGAACAGTAGTGAAACCATTATTCAGAACGGTTTCAGATGCTGACTATAAAGCCATGCGTTTTGAAAAAGACATTGTTGAGGTTTCTTTGGCTCATCTTGCAAGTGAAAAAGATAAATATGAAACTCTCAGGGACAGCATTATTGAAGAAATCGGAGAATTGCCGCTGAGTGTGAATATTGTTGCAAAAGAAGAACAGTTGATAAGAAACGCCCAGACAAATCATTTTTGGGCAACCATCACTGAAGAAAAATTTGATGAACTGATTCAGAAAATTGCACCTCTTATGAAATTTCGTGAAGCGGTTATTCCACTTGGCCCTGCTAAATTTAACTTTAAAGACATTGTCAGCGAAAAAGAATTTATTGAATTTGGCCCGCAACACGAGGCATTAAGTGTTGCCAAATATCGTAAATTGGTAGAGCAGAAAATAAATGCTTTGGTTTCAAACAGTCCGATTCTTCAAAAACTGAAGCAAGGAATGGTTATTACAAACGAAGAAGCTGAACAGTTAGCAGAAGAGCTTCACAATGAGCATCCGCATATCACAATTGACTTACTTCGCAAAGTTTATGATAACCGGAAAGCAGAATTGTTGCAATTCATCAGACACATCCTTGGAATTGAACAACTCGAGACATTTGCAGTAACTGTTACTAATGCTTTTGATGATTTTGAAAGCAGCCACAGTTATCTTACTAGCAGGCAATTACAATTCCTTGATCTGCTCAAAAATTTCGTAATGGAAAAGGGCGAAGTAAGTAAACGTAACCTGATTGAATCTCCCTTTACAATGATTCATCCCGAAGGTATCAGGGGAATTTTTAATGCAAAAGAGATTAATGAAATTTTAATTTTAACTCAAAAAGTACTGGCAGCATGAAAAAAGAACTCATTCAGGAATTGTTTGAAAAGTTTGAACTTGCTTGTAATATCTATGAAGGTGTCGAATGCTGGAGCGCCAGAGAATTACAGGAAATATTAGGATATACTAAATGGGAAAATTTCTTAAAGGTCATTGACAAAGCTAAAAAAGCTTGCGAAAGCAGCGGTATCCCGGTTCATGATCATTTTCCCGATATCAGGAAAATGATAGATCTTGGGAAAGGTGCACAAAGAGAAATAGTCGATGTTGCACTTACAAGATACGCTTGTTATTTAGTTGCTCAAAATGGCGATCCCGCAAAAAGCGAAGTGGCATTTGCCCAGACATATTTCGCTGTTCAGACTCGCAAACAGGAAATGATTGAACAGCGTTTGTTGGATGTTGCAAGAGTTTCTGCGAGAGAAAAGCTTTCCAAATCCGAAAAGAAATTATCCGGAATAATTTATGAAAGAGGTGTAGATGATAAAGGGTTTGCTTTTATACGCAGCAAAGGTGACCAGGCTTTATTTGGGGGTTTTAGCACTAACGATATGAAGCGCAAATTACAGGTTCCTGATAACAGACCTCTGGCTGATTTTCTTTCCACTCTTACCATAAAAGCAAAAGATTTTGCGACGGAACTAACCGGTCATAATGTGGTAGAAAAAGATTTGAAAGGTCATGATAGAATCGGCAAAGAACATGTTGAAAATAATCTTGCAGTAAGAAAGATGTTAATTGAAAGAGGAGTGGTCCCTGAGCGGCTTCCTGCATCGGAAGATGTCAGCAAACTGAAAAGAAAACTTGTAAGTGATGAAAAGAAAATGCTGAAAGATGCCCAACAAAATAAAAAGAAAAAGAAGTAATGTTGCAAAATAACTCCTCGTTAAAATCACTTATCGAAAAACTCTGGCAGAATTTCTGGGAAGGTGGTATTGCCAATCCTTTGACTGCCATTGAGCAAATAACTTATCTGCTTTTTATGAAGCGTTTGGACGACCTTGAAACCAAACGGGAAAGAGATGCAGATTTTACTGGTGAAAAATACACTTCACGTTTCAAAGGCAAATTTATTGTGCCCGGAAGCAACGAAAGCATTGATAAAAACGAATTGCGATGGAGTGTCTTCAAACACAAACCGGCCGATGAGATGCTTCTGCATGTGCAATTGAAAGTGTTTCCTTTTTTAAAAGACCTGAACGGTGCAACGTCCCCTTTCACAAAACACATGGCTAATGCCGTGTTCATTATGCCCAAAGCCAGCTTGATGGTCTCTGCTATCAACATTGTAGAAGATATTTTCAGGGAAATTGAAAAGGATGCTACTGAAGGCGGTCATGCTTTTCAGGATATTCAGGGCGATGTGTATGAAATGCTGTTGAGTGAAATTGCCTCAGCCGGGAAAAACGGACAATTCAGAACACCTCGACATATCATTAAACTGATGGCAGAATTGGTAGCTCCGCAATTGGGACAACGCATAGCCGATCCGGCTTGTGGAACAGGTGGTTTTTTATTGGGCGCTTATCAATATATTCTCACTGAACTGGTGCGAAAAAAAGATTCCGATAAACTAAGTAAAGACGAAGACGGGTTTGAACGGGCTGCAATCAGCGCCGGTCTTACACAGAAAGTAAAATCTATTCTTGATGATAGCTTTACCGGCTATGATATTGATACCACAATGGTTCGTTTGGGATTGATGAACATGATGATGCATGGAATCGATGAACCGAAAATAGATTATAAAGATACCCTGAGCAAAAGTTACAACGAAGACAATCTGTTCGACATTGTAATGGCCAATCCACCCTTTACAGGCAATATTGACAAAGCTGACATTAATGAAGGACTGAAGCTGCCCACCACTAAAACCGAATTGTTGTTTGTGGAGCGCATTTTTAACATGCTGAAAATGGGCGGAACCGCTGCGGTAATTGTTCCGCAGGGAGTTTTATTTGGCAGTGGAAATGCATTTAAAACCTTGCGGAAAATGCTAATTGAAAAGGCAGAATTGAAAGCAGTAATAGCGATGCCTTCCGGTGTATTTAAACCCTATGCCGGAGTAAGTACCGCTGTTTTGATTTTTACAAAAGGAGGCGAAACGAATCAGGTCTGGTTCTACGATATGCAAAATGATGGTTATAGCTTAGATGATAAACGAAACAAGATTTCAGGCAGCGATCTAAAAGGTATTGTCGAACAATTTAAAAAACGTAATCCTGAAAAAGAGTCTGACAAAAAATCCAGGCACTTTTTTATCCCAAAGGAAGACATTGAAGCCAACGATTACGATCTGAGTATTAGCAAATACAAGGCGGAAGTATATGAAGAAGTATTGTACGAAAGGCCTGATGTTATTTTTGGGAAACTGGAGAAAATGGAAGTTGATATTAAAAAAGGGTTGGCAGAATTAAAAGAGTTAATGTAATGAGATTTGAAAAATTTTCAAATATAATTGAGGACAACACTTCTAATTACTGTAAGATAAAAAAGGAAGACTATCAACCTTTAGGTTTGTTTCCAATAATTGATCAAGGACAAGTTTTTATTGGAGGCTATACAGATGATGAAAAACTGATTATAAAAGAAAATCTTCCTGTTATAATTTTTGGAGACCACACAAAAATTTTCAAGTATGTCGATTTCCCTTTTACAATTGGCGCAGATGGAGTAAAAGTTTTATCACTTAAGAACCAATCATTTAATACAAAGTTTTACTATTATTTTCTAAAAACATTAAGGTTAACCAATGCCGGCTATAGCAGACATTTTAAGTACTTAAAGGTCTGTAAACTACCTATTCCTGATAAGGTTGATGATCAACTCCGCATCGCTGACATATTGACCAAAGCCGAAAACCTGATAGCCAAACGTAAAGAAAGTATCCAACTGCTGGATGAATTTTTGAAAAGCACATTTTTGGAGATGTTCGGAGACCCAGTGAGGAATGAGAAAGACTGGGAAACAAAGACAATAGAATATTTTGCAAAGAAAAAAAAATATTCATTAAAAAGAGGACCATTCGGCGGTTCTTTGAAGAAGGAAATCTTTACTCCTTCTGGCTACCTAGTTTATGAACAATACCACGCCTTAAATAATGATTTCTCTTTTGAAAGATACTATATTGATGAAAAGAAATTCCAAGAATTAAAAGCATTTGAAGTTGCACCAGATGATATTATTATTAGTTGTTCAGGAGTTTACCTTGGGAAATTGGCAATTGTTCCAAAAGGGGCAAAAAAAGGTATCATTAATCAAGCGCTACTTAAAATTACTCTTGATGATAAAATAATAAACAATCATTTTTTTGTTTTCATGTTTTCTCATGAAAGTTTCAAAAACAAATTTTATGGAAATTTTATAGGGTCTGGAATCCCAAATTTCCCATCAATGAATGATTTTAAAAAGTTCAAATTCATTTATCCACCATTAGAGTTTCAGATCAGATTCGTCCGGATTGTAGAAAAAACCGAAGATCTCAAAGCGCAATACAATAGAAGTTTACAGGAATTAGAAAATTTATATGGTAGTTTGAGCCAGAAAGCGTTCAGGGGGGAGTTGAGTTTTAAAGATGAAGGACTTATGATTGCTGCAGAACCTGAAGCTCCTTATTCAGTTCACCTTCTGAAGGACCACTCAGAATAAGTAATTTATATTCTTTGATAGCCAAAAACACATTTTGTATTTAGGGCTCACCAAATCAAACAAATACTTGCTCTTTACTCGAACTAAATTAATTCATATATTTATAATTATGGAATTAATGTCTAAAATTTATAAGTTGGTTTCCCGGAAAAACTTCATTCTGTTTTCTTTGAGTATTATTTTCATAGTCTCATTAAGAATACCTATTGAAATAATCCTCTCAAATACCGTTGTCAAATATGCACTTAGTTATATCTCATCAGATTGGTATAATGATTTTGCTTTTTTGTTGATATTTGTTTTCTTCTTACTACTTACCCTTAAAAGATTTAAAAGATATACCCCCTCTTATAATCTGGCTGCTGTTTTAGTAATTTTGAGTCTGATCTACATTCTTTATAGAATTACAGGAACTACATGGGATTTCCAATCCCTGAAATTTATCCCGGTTCTTAAGTATGCTGATATATTGGTTATAATTTCTATTTTTCAATTATTTCTGTTCATCCCGAACGAGGTTACAAATAACGTAAATGTTCAAAACTCTTTCTTTGATGATGAACCATTAGGTGAATACGGGACCGATGAGCTTGGATATGGTTCATATGCAGAACTATTGAGCAACAAAATATTATCTAGTCATTTTAAAAAGTCTTTTGCAATTGGAATAAATGGGAAATGGGGAATAGGCAAAACATCTTTTATAGATATTCTTAGACGGTATGTAAAGGATGAAAGTATAATCGAGATAATCTTTAATCCATGGAATAGCAACTCGCCTAAAGCAATAATAAAAGATTTCTTTGAGACAGTTCAAGAGGCAATTCGACCATATCATTCCTCGTTATCAAGACTTTTAATTCAGTACTCAGATAAACTTGTAACACTTAGTAATAACACAGTAACCCAAACAGTTCAGACAACTGTAGCTGCTCTAACTGGATTCGAATCAATTAATAGCTTGTATCAAGAAATTAATTCTTCTTTAGTTCGTATTAATAAAAAAATTGTAGTTTATATCGATGACCTAGACCGGCTAGACAAAGATGAAATCATTGAAGTAATAAGGCTAGTCCGGAATACGGCAAATTTTTATAATACATTTTTTATTGTCGCATATGACAGGAATTATGTCATAAATGCTCTAAAGCAACATAATCCCTATAAACAAGAGGAGTTCCTAGAAAAGATATTCCAAATTGAGGTTACTCTCCCGTATTTTAAGAAAGATATTCTGCGACACAAACTCTCAAGAAAACTGAAGGAAAAATTGCCTGAAAGTTTATATCCGACAATTGAAAAAGAAGTCATTGGAACAGTATCATCTGTACCTCTTTTTTTAAATGAGTGGCTTGAAAGTATGAGAGATGTTACAAGATTAGCGAACGCTCTAGTCCTTAATCTTACAAAGTTAAATGGAGAAGTAGATTTTAACGATTTAATGCGGATAGAGTTACTTCGTCTCAAGTTTCCATCAATATACGAATTGCTTTTCAGAAAAACCTCTGAATTTTTGGAAACAAGTTCTGGTCATTCAAATAAAGAATTTCATTACATACTAAAAAATTTAAGTGAAGAGGAGAAGAAGAGTCTGAATCAGGAAGAGAAAACGATTACAAAGAACCTTGAATTGTATCTCAGAAGAAATCGAGTTGACCTTTCTATCCCTGAGAAAGATATTACCAGAATAGTTGATTTCATAGATGGAATATTTGGAGGAGCTTTAACATATACTTTTTATGGCCGATCTCATCTTTCAATTATTTTCCCAGGCAAATTTAACCGCTATTTTGCCTATAATCTTTTGGAGGGAAATCTGTCTGAGATAGAATTCAGTAAAGCAAGATCTCTTAGTCAGGAACAATTTAATTCCAAAATCACAGAATGGCTAAAGGCAGGTTTGGAAAATGAGTTAAAGAACAGATTTAGCGAGGTAAATTCCTTTGACAGTAGAGATGATTTCGAGAAAGTGATCAGAGCTATTTTTCATCTAGCCAATTATCCTTCCAAAAGATATGGTTATGATTCATGGAATTTGGTGGGCTTCAATGGTGAAGACTTGCAGAACAAATTGAGTAATTATTCAGGCAGGTTATCTGATAAGCTTTATGCGAAGGACAAACCAGAAGAACTTAAAACTTTTGTAAGGAGTATATTTGAGGGAGCTAAAAGTCCATATTCATTTGAAGCTGAATTCTTAAGTTATTTGAGTGGCCAGTTATCTGACACTTTTCCTATAACTAAGGATGAAATAAAAGAATTTACTTTTGAATACCTTAAAAAGTACTGTTCAGAAGTTGATAAGTTAGATTCAAATGTTTGGAATCTATTTCAATGCTGTAAACAAACCGAATGGATTCCAGCGGGGGGGAATTCATATTCTAAAAAAGAAGCATTCACAGAAGAGTCGAAGACTTTAATGAAAGATTTCTTACTAAATAAAGACCTTGACGGCTTTCTATTTTCCATAATTGCTACAAAAGCTTTTGAACAAGATTTGTTTGCCATTAGCAGTTTTGTAATTGAGATATTTGACAATTGGAAAGCTTTCGAGGAAGAGTTGTCTAAAAAAGATGAGGAAAAGAGCAAATATCTTAATGAGTTTAGAGCGCTTCTTGCAAAATTTGCGGGTACGAATTACTCTCAATATGTTTCTTTTAAATTTCAGACAATTCCTTTTGGTGAAAGACTAAGTAAATAAGTTGAACCCAAGATAGACCTTCCCGTCGCTTTCAGGCCTATTTGCAGCTCGCTCAATTCCAACGCTATACCAAAAAGCTGCAAACAAGCCTTCAAGCCCGTCCCGCCGAAGTAATTTGACAACTCCTTACATTTATAAATCTTTTTGTGTGACAATTTTTCAATGCATGATATATCGGTGACAAAAGGATTGCTGAAATACGCAGAATTCTGGTACCGTGACAGTTTCAAAATAAAGCCTGCTTACAACACGGATGGTATGGGTAATTGCCTTCAGCAGCCCGGACAACTAATCAATTGGGCCGTAAAGTCTATGCGAGTAACCTTATTCCCACTTATTAAAATTTGTGTACCATGACAAATCCTGCTGCCGAGACAAAGTCAATAGGGCTGCTGGCCGACGCTCAGTTGGCAGCGTTTTTTGCTCGCCATTTATAAAATGTACCTTGACTATAAAACTTTGTTCTGTCTACCGGGACTCTCACGTAACCAGGCTTTACCTAGACGAGAAAACTACCAGCCATCTACCGGGACTGGCAAAAAACTCGCCAACCCTGACACAGACGGCAACTCCCCATACCACCGGGCCGTTAGGGTGCATTGTCTAATTATCTCGTCCTGAAATTGGTTGACACTTTTTTAAT
>CAZGFB010000021.1:0-10518 GCA_964525175.1 uncultured Candidatus Saccharibacteria bacterium
ATACTGAGGTAGTGAGTGTGTAAGTGGTTGCCGGACCATTTGAAAAGTTAGCAGTCACAGACTTGTTTGCATTCATTGTAAGCGAACAAGTTCCTGAAGAGTTTGTACAGTCTCCGCTCCAGCCAGAGAAAGTATATCCTGTGTTTGGAAGTGGTGTGAGAATTACAGTTGACCCACTTTCATATGAAGTTTCTCCGTAGACCACTCCACCGGCAGATGTTGAAATTGTGACAGTGTATGTAGTTGAATTACCTTGTGTTGTAGCCGTTAGATTATCCTGCCCACTCCAACCATCGACTCCGGAATCGTAGTTAACATACCACCATGTTACTTGAGTACCATTTGTATCATTTGAATATTCTGGTCCTCCTATTATCTTTCCTGCGGAACCAACAGCTTGAGTACCAATTTTACTCGTACCGTCTATAAATGGATACGATCTTACATTTACTCCATATGCATTTGATACAGCCATACGGCCTCCTATGGAAAGTTCAATGCTTGGCATTGTGAAGTTTGCTGTTGCAGACTTGTTTGCGTTCATTGTAAGAGTACAAGTTCCTGTTCCTGCACAAGAACCACTCCAGCCTGTGAATGTTGCACTTCCTGTTGGTACAGCTGTTAGAGTTACAACTGTGTTATTTGCAGTTGTGTATGTTTCTGAACAATCTGAACCGCAGTTAATTCCAGAAGGACTTGAGGTGATTGTGCCAAGGCCGGCGGTCGAGACGAAGGTGGAAAGAGTGGAGGTGGTGGTATCAATTCCGTCACGGTAAGCCGTGTACATATTATTATTAAATGTATTCCAGTATCCACTAGAAGAAAGAGGTTCAGTAAGGGCTCTGTCGACAAGATCTAGAAAAGCACTGTGATTCCACAAAGCTTCTAAATCATATAGACGAACTACTAAAGCTTCTCCCACCCAAGATGGGAAGTTAGTTGTATAATATGTCTTTAAAAGATATCCTGTTACGTCTTCACCAACTTGATGTTTGGCTAGTAAATTAGAAAGAGTAGCTGGGTTCTCCATCATATAACAATGCAAAATTCCGTATCTAGCATAACCTGAAGGCGTCAAGAATGCAGTACTTACAGGCACATACAATGACGTGTTGACCCCATCAGTGAAAACTGGTGGATTGTCTGGTGTGTAAAAAGTCTGACAATCTTCCGCAAAAGTTCTTAGAGACGACACATTTTTCATCGCTTGATTATTCAACATCAGCCCAGCAAATAATACTTGTATTTTCCTTCCAGAGGAATGTCCGCCATCAGTATACCAATCCATATCAGCTTGAATCATTCCATAGTGATCAATTCCCGACTGCACAATACCAATAAGAAGAGGCATTTTATCGGCAAGAGGATCATCAAGAGAAAGTCTTAGCATAGCTTCACCGACTGCATTTGTAATATCAGCTCCAAAATTATCGATATTTTCGAATGGATGCATATAACCACCGTTAGAACCTGTATAGTGATCTAACTGTACTCTTTCAAATTTGCGCGCAAGAGCTGTAATATCTGGCGTATCTGAAACAGGAGGTAAAGTTTTTAACAAACTAGTTTGTAAAGAATTCACTGAATACAGTGTTTTGTCTGTTCCTGCATAAGCTGGTCTGAAAGATGTTGTGCCATTATTTGGAGGAACTGTGTTTAAGACAGTTAAAACCGCAGCAGATTTTATATAAGCTCTGGAACAAACATTCCAAGGAGTAAAGTGACCTGCCTCACCACCTTTAACACAATTAGTATCAGTTCTGGTAATTGTTGAGACAACGGATTCAGAACCAGATACAACCCTAGGTAAAGTTTGAGGGGCATTTGCTTCCGAATATGTGTTAATTCCGCTAAAGTATGTCATTCCCGGACCACTAATACCCACGGGGTTTATATCAAAACCATTTTGTCCACCTGCAGGCAAAGGAGAAATTGTTTGTATGGTTACAGGCCCCAATACCCAATAATCACCAGTAGCGAAAGTTCCGTATCTTACACAACCAGGGAAAGTCCATGTGATTCCATTTTGTGTTATGGCCCTAGCTTCGTTTACTCCACAATCGTCGTCATTAACAGATGAAAGAATTCCTTGAGTTGCAGGTGCGATAGACACATCCTTCACCTTCCCCGAATCCACCATCTCGGATATTTTTGCTTTTGTCTTCGGCCCAAAATATCCAGTAGCAGGGACGTTGAAAGCAGATTGGAATTTTGTAAGAGCGAGTTTGGTTAAAGCTCCGAATTTGTTTGTTTCAAAAGAAACAGAGCCAGGTGCTCCTGCACTAGAATTAACTTTAAAATTATTGGAGTTTAAGAATTTTTGTAGTTGAAGGACAAAAGGACTTGTATCTCCTAGCTTCAAGTCTGGAGAGAGTGACAAGCTTGAGGAGGCCTGAGCAGAAAAAGAAAAAGCAAAAAGCATAGTAAGCAACGAAAGATATTGTGTTGCTTTTTTAAATAGATTCATATAACAATAAGATTTATTAATGATAATTTAAAGAAAATAATTCTTGATATAATTATAATACATTTTTACCATTGTCAAAATCGGTTATCCACAAAACAAAAGTTGCGCCCCGAAGGGGCGCAACTTTTGTATTGTATTTGAATTCTATATTTTCTACTCACTATTTACCCTCCAAAATTTTTGCCATTGTATTTTCTTTGGAAAAGAAAATACATAGCAGAGCTAATGGCAAAAAATTAGGAGGGCGAGCTACCCACTACCTACTACCTCTAGTACTCCCTCATCGTCAACTGAGCCTCGACTTTTTTGATTAGGTCAATAACTACAGAAACGACAATTAGAAGGGCTGTACCGCCGATTGTAAGGGCTGCAAAGCCTGTTACAGCTCGTAGGATAAGTGGCAAAATAGCAATAGTACCTAAGAAGAGCGCACCCACCAAAGTAATTCTAGTGATGATATTTCCAAGATATTCTGATGTTGGAACCCCCGGTCGTACACCTGGAATAAATGCTCCGTTCTTTTGCAAGTTTGTTGCAATTGAATCTGGTTCAAATGTTACAGCTGTGTAGAAGTAAGTGAAAATAAACACAAAGAAGAAGTAAAGCAGACCGTAAACCATTTGGTTTTGAAGAGCGCCCATTACCCACTGTGCTGGAGCTTGCACTAATGCATTTCCTGAAGCAGAAAGAAACTGTGCGATCATTTGCGGGAAAATAAGAATCGAAAGTGCAAAGATAATTGGAATAACTCCTGCTTGATTGATTCGAAGTGGCAAGTATGTTGATACTCCTCCGTACACTTTATTCCCTCTCACTCTTTTTGCATAAGTCACTGGCACTGGTCTTTCGGCTTCTGTGATGAATACCACACCACCAATAACTGCGAGTGCACACGCAATGAACGCGAGAATTAAAGGAATTTGTGAAGCATTGAAGTTCAATATCATTTCATTCAAAGCACTTGGGATACGAGCCACGATACCTGAGAAGATAATCAATGATACTCCGTTTCCAATACCGAATTCTGTGATAAGTTCACCAAGCCACATAAGCAAGACTGAACCAGCTGTCACAATCAAAACATTTAAGCCAAGCTCAAATGAAGTCATTGCATCTAACACGCCTTGATTTCTAAGAAGTAGAATGAATCCAATCGCTTGCAAGATCGCAAGAGGAACAGTAAGCATTCTTGAATATTGTGAAAATTTCTTTCGTCCTGCCTCACCTTCCTCATGATATAGCGCCTTTAGTTTTGGCGACATCATTGTTAGAAGTTGCATGATAATAGAACCTGTAATATAAGGCCCCACACCGAGCATAACGATTGAAAGACTAGAAAGTCCACCTCCGGAGAAAACATCTAGAAGACCAAAAAATTGATTGTTTGAAAGGAATTGTTCAAGTTTTAAAGTATCAACACCGGGAATTGGAATTGCTGCGAATGCACGGAAAATAACAAGTGCGACGATGACAAATATAAACTTTGAGCGAAGATTTTTATCTTTCGCAATGATTCCTAACTTTCGTAAAAATGCTGACATAGCTTTTTAAGCTGTTACCGTACCTCCCACTTTTTCTATACTCGCCTTTACAGTGGCAGACACTTCACAGCCAGATATATTAACCTTCTTTGTAATTTCACCTCGTCCAAGTATTTTAACTTTTGGAGTTTTTCCTTTCATAATTGTGATAACACCTTTTTGCATTAGAGTCTTTGGAGTTACTTTTTCACCGTGGTCATATGATGCTTCAATAACTACAAGAGGAATAGCAATAGGTTTTGTTTGAATTGTCTTATTACTGTTCTTTCCTCGTCCTCGCAACTTTGGCATTCTCTTAATCACATCTCGAAATTCTGGGCGAATTTTGTGTCCAGCACGAGCCTTCTGACCTTTAGTTCCTCGGCCAGCTGTCTTTCCTCTCTTGCCACCACGTGCAACTTGAGTACTTGTGATTCGTTTTGTTTTTGATTTTATTGTATGGAATTGCATGATAGTTTTTGTATCCCGACACCAATTTACGAATAGGTTCGAATGACACGAATAGAATGCAATGCGATTCTGTATTCTATTCGTGTCATTCGTCGAATTTTATTCGTGTTATTCGTGTCGTGTTAAAGTATTTCTTGTACCTTTGCCTCTTTTGCGACCTTTGTTTTTGGTGTCTTAAGCATTTCAATAGCTTTGATTGTCGCTTGAGCGATGTTTAGTTTGTTCTTACTTGGTGAAATAACCTTTGCATTCACATCTTTCACACCAGCAAGTTCAAGAACGTCTCTCATAGCAGACCCTGCAATAATACCACGGCCAGGAGCTGGCTTAAGCATTACGCGAGCACTTGAATATTTGCAAGAAACTTCGTGAGGAATTGAAAAATCTTTTGTTCCGCGAACGGTAATCAAATTTTTCTTAGCATCTCGAACAGCTTTGTCGATAGCAAGCGATGTATCTCCAGCTTTACCTGTACCCACACCCACTGCACCTTTTCTGTTTCCAATAACAATTGCAACTGAAAAGTTGAATCTTCGTCCTCCTGATGCAACACGAGTCACACGTCGAATGTTTAGAATTTTCTGATCGTATTCTGATTTTACTCGAGGTTCACGCTTTGGACCTCCTGGTCGACGATTCTTTTTGAAATCGCGCTTTGGAGCTGTCATTGATGTTTCTTGTTTTTCTACTGTAGCAGAATCGAAACTATCAAAAGCGACAGGTGCAACAACTGCTTCTCCTTCTTCTTTTTTTACTATATTATCTGTCATAAATTTAGAAAGTTAAACCGGCTTCACGAGCAGAATCAGCTAAAGCTTGAATTTTGCCAGTATAAATAAAGCCTCCTCTATCAAATGCGACCTTTGAAATACCTACTTTCTTTGCAAGTGTTGCAATTTCTTTTCCTACTTCCTTTGAAGCTTCCATCATTGTTCCTTTTGATTTGATTGATGAAGCCGATGCAAGAGTTACACCAGATACATCGTCAATTAATTGAGCGTAGATGTATTTATTTGATTTGTATACAGCAAGTCTCGGCATTTCAGGTGTACCAGAAATTTTTGCTCGAATACGTGCGTGACGAGTTGCTCTTTTAATTGTTTTTTTGTTTGTTCGTGTATTATTCATAAGCCTTATACAGTTTTCTTACCTTGCTTGCGACGAATGTATTCACCAGCATAGTGAATTCCTTTACCCTTGTAAGGTTCAGGCTTCTTATAATCTCGAACGATCGCTGCAAACTGACCTACCTTGTCTTTATTCAAGCCAGAGATAGTCATTGTTAATTTTTCAGTTACTACCTGAAGACCTTCTGGAATAGCTACAATAACAGGATGTGAAAAACCAAGAGCCATTACGATCTTGCCGTCTTTTACTTCCCACTTGTAACCCACACCTTCAACTTCAAGTTTTTTTGCAAACCCTGTAGTTACACCTTCAATCATATTGCGCAAGTGTGCAGCATATGTTCCCCAAAGTGCTAGTGACTCGATTTCTTCTTTTTTGACAATGAAATTAGCTTCGTTGTCTTTTATTTCAACAACGACTCTAGGATCCATAGTAATTGAAAGTGCGCCTTTTGGCCCTTTCACAGAAAGAGTGCCTTCAGAGAAGGTAACTTCTACACCTTGTGGTATGCTTGTTGGTTTTTTTGCTAGTCGTGACATAGTTGTAGAATTACCAAATATTAAATAGGGCTTCTCCACCAAGCTTTTGAGCTTTGGCTTCCTTGCCTGTCATCACACCTTTTGGAGTTGTGATAATGAGTAAACCGTATCCGTTTTTCACCGGAACTATTTCCTTCGCCTTTATATACACACGTCTTGAAAAGTGAGAAACTCGCTTTACATTAGTGATAACTGGCTTCTTGTTAACATAGAGAAGTTCAACCTCAATTGTTTTCTTGATGTCGCTCTTCCCCACTTCTTTTACCTTACCCACATAACCTTCTCTTTCGAGAAGTTTTAGAATCTCTAGTTTCATTTTAGAGAACGTAATTGTTGCTGTTGGAAGTCCAGCAATATTTGAGTTCTTAAGATGAATAATGAGGTTTGAAATTGAATCTGTTACCATGATGATTTTTTGATGCCCGGAATCAGGCCATTATTGGCCATTTCCCTAAAGCAAACGCGACACAGCCCGAAGTCCCGCATATAAGCTCGTTTTCGACCACAACGAACACAGCGTCTCACGATACGAGAGCTGAATTTCGGCTTTCGGGTAGCACGTACTATTACTGATGTTTTTGCCATAATTTGCTGTTAAAGACTAATTAAAATAGCTCCTGGGAGCTCGCGATATACTAGCAAAAAAATGACGGTTTGTAAAGGGAAACCTCGGACTAGTGAGTAGTTTGTAGTGGGTAGTGAGTAGAAAAATGCAAACACGGGCTTTTCCTTCGGAAAAGCCCTTGTTTATTGGGTTTTCGTGGATTATGCTTGACTTTTAGCCTGTATTATGATACAATATAATGTAGTTGTTATTTACATGGGTAGAGGCCTTAGAAAAGCCCCGGTGACCCGAATTCACCGAATTGATAAAGTTATGCAAAAAGGAGAACACCCCGAAAGAATGCGTGGCGAAGTCTTTATTAGCAACTTCGATTGCGAAAAAGTTGACGAAAAAGGACTCACACAATGGCAGAACTGTGGATGGCGAACAAAGAGAGCGGGGAAACGTGCTTACGATATTCATGGAAATTATCTTCCGTTCGACGAATATCGTCTCTACCCTGTTTTTGTCGAGGAACATGAGATAAGAGCTGACGAACACGGAGAAGAAATACTCGCCAACCTCCTCCCCGCTTCTGTTGCTATTTAGCTACCCCCCCCACCCCATCACAAAAAACATTTGTGACAGGGGTGGTTTTTTTATGAGTAGAATTATGAATTAGGAATTATGAAGAAAATGCCGGACACTTCGTGTCCGGCATCCTTTTGTTTAGCAAAACTCTTGACACATAATCGATATGGTATATAATAAAGATACAAATGCCTTCGGGCCCGCCCTTCGTAAGAAGGGAGAAAAATTAAAAAGACTGTTAAAGTAACTCTTTAACAGTCTTTTTCATTGAATTCAACTTAAATCATATTAGAAAAATCTTCCCTAGAGACATCTATACTTCTTAAAATAGAAAGTAATGTGCCTTGTGGAATATCTTTATTTCCATGTATAGGCACAACCACTCTTCTCCCATCCACATGATGCAAAAATACATGGCTTCCAACTTGTCTTAATTCCTTAAAACCGATTCCAGTCAAAATCTTTATAAGATCCCTGCCCGAAACAACTGGGAGTTTAGGCATATGAAGGCTTAGAATTTATAATAACAGTCTCAAATGATTCAAAACTCTTCTCTTCTGGGACAATTTCTCCTAATGCTCCCAAACCTTCAATATATACTTGAATAGCTTCATTTAAATTAGATTTTGTTTCAGCAATAGTATCGCCGAATGTATGACAACCAGAAAGAGCAGGGACATAGCCGTGAAAATGGTCCCCATCTTGCTCAATAATTACTCTGTATGTGTATGACTTCATAAATATATTATACATCACTTTTTTAAAATACAAAAGAGACTTTCCCGAAGGGAAAGTCTCTTTTTTTTTTGAATTTTGTATTTTCTACGCACTACGGACTACGTACTATCGACTTTCCCTACGCTTTCTTAAATGGAAATCCTATAGTTTCTAGGAAAGTAAGAGTTTCTTTTGTATCTTTTTTGTTTGTAACGATGATTACTGACATACCGAATACATCCTTAATATCTTCATCGGCTGTTTCAGGGAAAATTGTATGTTCTTTAATACCAAGTGTGTAGTTACCCATTTCATCCACAGCTTTCTTTGAAATACCACGGAAGTCTTTTGTTCGAGGAAGTGAAACATTTAGAAGTCGATCAAGGAAATCTACCATTCGAGGACCTCGAAGTGTAACTTGATAACCACTTAAGTCTCCTTCTCGCACCTTAAATGTAGCAATTGATTTCTTTGCAACACGTGGAGCAACTTTTTGACCAGTGATTTTTTCAAGTCGATTTCCAATAAGCTCTACCTTCTTTTTGTCTTTTTGTGAACCAACACCAACAGATACAACAACTTTCATGATCTTTGGAGCCTGCATTTTGTTCTTATAACCAAAATCAGCCTTCATTGAATCATAAGCTTTTGCAATCTTTTCTTTTACTGATATAAATTTTGACATAGTAGTATTTATTTGATTTCCTTATTGGTTTTCTTGGCAATTCGCACCTTTTTGCCAGCTTCCATTTTGTAACCAACTCGTGTTGGTTTTCCACCTTCAATTATCATTACGTTTGAAACATTGATAGGCATTGGTCGTTCTACGATTGAACCCTTTGAACTTCCCTTCTTACCCTTCTTCATATGTTTTTTTGCAACGTTTACTCCATCAAGAAGAACTTTATTCTCTTTTGGAAAAGCTCGAACAACAGCACCTTTCTTGCCTTTGTCCTTACCTGTCATAACCATTACGTTGTCTCCTTTTTTGATTTTCATATATTTTTCTTATGAACGAAGTGAATTAGTAAAATAATGACCCTCCAAACTTTTGCAACAAAAGCAATTACTCTCATTATTCATATCGTTTTTGTTTTTACTTATCATTTTTGTTTTGTTAATTTCTGCAAAAGTTAGGAGGGTGTGATAATTATAGTCACTAACGTTCCTTAATTATCTACACGATCTCCGGTGCCTTTGAAGCAATTGTTTGGAAACCCTTTTCAGCGATTTCTCGAGGAATAGGTCCGAATACACGGCCGGCAATTGGTTCATGCTTAACTTTGTCGACAATAACTACTGCATTTTCGTCGAATCGAATATATGATCCGTCCTTTCGTCGGAAAGCAGATTTCATTCGAACAACAACAGCATGCACAACATCCTTCTTCTTTACTTGTTTTCGAGGTTCAGCTTTTTGAACTGAAAGCACTACCAACTCTCCGAGACGAGCATATTTCTTTTTTGATGATCCAAGTACCTTGAAAACCTTTCCGATCTTTGCTCCGGAGTTGTCTGCAATCATTACAATTGTTTGTGGTTGTATCATGGTAGTTTATTTAATCACTATAAAGCTCTTGTCCTTAGAAATCGGTCGACATTCCTGAATTTCTACTATATCACCCACTTTGCAAGTATTGCCTGGGTTGTGAGCCTTAAATTTCTTCTGAGAACGAATAAACTTTCCATATTTTGGATGTTTTTCGTAACGTTCAATCTTAACAACAGCTGTGTCTGTCATTTTGTCAGATACAACAGTGCCTTTGAACACTCGTCCTCCTACTTTTTTTTCTTTGTTAATTGTTGTCATATTAGGTAAATCTATTTTCGAGAATTAAGCTCAGTTAAAATTCGAGCTACCTCCTTTTTAAGACCTTTAGTTTCTTTCACATTTCTTGATTTACTGTGTGCAATACCAAATCGGATTACACGAAGAGCTTCCCTCTTATCTCCGAGCTCTTTTACTAAATCATTTTCATTTTTTGTTGTTATATCTTTCATATATTTATCTCGACACCAATCCACGAATGGGTGCGAATGACACGAATAGAATGCAATGCAATTCTGTATCCTATTCGTGTCATTCGTCGTAGTTCATTTGTGTTATTCGTGTCGTGTTAACTATTCCGCTCTAGCGATTATTTTACATTTCACAGGCAATTTTGTACCTGCTTTTCTAAGAGCCTCTTTTGCAATTTCTGGTGTTACACCATCAACTTCAAAAAGGATTCTTCCTGGCCATACTTCGAAGCAATAACCTTGAACATCTCCTTTACCTTTTCCAAGCTTTACTTCAGCTGGCTTCTTTGTAAATGGTCTGTCTGGGAATATTCGAATCCACATTCTTCCTGTCTTACCAAGAGTTCGTGAAATTACCTTTCGAGCTGATTCGATTTGCTTTGATTCTACACGACCTTGTGTTGTCGCCTTAAGACCAAAACTACCAAAATCAATATTAACCCCACGGTTTTCTACGCGAGCTCTAGCAGGATTTCGTCTTGCTGTATGCCATTTTCGATGTTTTACTTTCTTTGGGAGTAA
>CAZGFB010000022.1:0-10450 GCA_964525175.1 uncultured Candidatus Saccharibacteria bacterium
AATATTGTTTTGGAAAGGGGAGCCGATGAAGTTGAAAAAACTTGCGGATATGTTTGGTGTGTCTGTCGATGATATAAAGTTTGGAATTAAAACTTTAAAAGAAGGTTTGGAAAACAGGGGAGTTGCTTTGATTGAAAAAGAGGATGAGGTTATGCTTGCAACAGCACCGGAATTTTCTGAAATTATTGAAAATCTTACAAAAGAAGAATTGAGTAAAGATTTAGGAAAAGCCTCGCTAGAAACTCTCTCTATCGTTTTGTATCAAGGTCCAATAAAGCGAAGTGAAATCGATTATATTCGAGGTGTGAATTCACAATTTATTTTGCGTAATCTTCTAGTTCGTGGTTTGATTGATAAAAT
Source organism: uncultured Candidatus Saccharibacteria bacterium (assembly GCA_964525175.1). Taxonomy (GTDB): domain Bacteria; phylum Patescibacteriota; class Minisyncoccia; order Phycocordibacterales; family CAIZIN01; genus CAIZIN01. The sequence continues at coordinate 361 of CAZGFB010000022.1, forward strand.
CACAGATCCAAAGGATGCTAGAACATTTGTCTATAAACCTTCGTTTGAACTTCTGACACATTTAGGTGTTAAAAGTATTGAAGAATTACCCGAATATGAAGCTGTGCGAAAAGATATTGAATCGTTTAAGATGGTAAATATTGAACCAGAACCACCGAAGGAAGATGAGTTATCAAGGGAAGAGGCTGATGAGGAGATGATGAATAGAGGAGATGATGATGACACGACAGCAACAACATAACACGACACGAATGACGCGAATAAACTACGACGAATGACACGAATAGAATACCAGCATTCTTTTCTGTCATCTTCGGGTAATCCCGGAGATCCAAGTTAATTAAAGTTTTAATGCGGACTTGGATCCCCGCCGAGTACAGCGAGGATGACAATGCGAGGAATCCCATTCGTGTCATTCGAATCTATTCGTAAATTTGTGTCGAGATATTAAAAATTACAAAAATTAAAAATTATTCAAATATCTTATATGACCCTAGACCTAATCAAAGTATTTTTACCATCTGCAATATCATTTATTGTTGGTATTACCCTTACGCCATTTTGGACAACATATTTGTATAAAAATGAAATGTGGAAAAAGAAGGCTGGAAAAGTTTCTCTCGAAGGAAATGAAACTCCGATCTTTAATGAACTTCATAAAACTAAAGAAGTTGGAACACCAAGAATGGGAGGTGTAATTATTTGGGCAAGTGTATTTATTACAGTTTCGCTTTCATGGTTTGCTTCTCATTTTTTACCTTTTGAAATTTTTGATAAATTAGAATTTCTTAGTCGAACACAAACTTGGGTACCTTTCTTTGCACTACTACTTGGAGCTTTTGTAGGCTTTGTGGATGATATGTATGAAATAAAAGGTGGCGGAAGTAATAAGGCTGGCGGATTGTCGCTTAAGAAAAGATTACTTATTGTTTCTTTAATCGGACTTTTCTGTGCTTCGTGGTTTTTCTTTAAATTAGATGTTTCATCTATCGGGATGCTATTTTCAAATCCAATAAATCTTGGAATACTATTTATCCCATTTTTCATTTTAGTGATGCTCTTTATTTATTCTGGAGGAATCATTGATGGAATTGATGGTTTGGCTGGTGGAGTTTTTGCAATTATGTTTACAGGATATGGAATGATTGCTTTTTTCCAAAATCAAATTGATATTGCCGCACTTTGTACAACTATCGTTGGAGGCTTGCTTGCGTTTCTTTGGTTTAATATTCCTCCCGCAAGATTTTACATGTCTGAGACAGGAAGTATGGCGCTTACTGTTGTGCTCACGATTGTTGCGTTTATGACAGACACATTAGGTGGCGGGCGAGGGGTGATTGTTCTTCTCATTATCGGAGCTCCGCTTGTTGTCACATCACTTTCAGTAATTTTGCAACAGCTTTCTAAACGACTAAGAAAGAAAAAACTATTTCTTGTGGCACCACTGCATCATCATTTTGAAGCTCTCGGCTGGCCTTCGTATAAGGTGACTATGCGATATTGGGTTATGTCTATTGTTTTCTGTATCGTTGGGGTGATTTTCGCTTTACTGAAGTAAAGCGAAAGAATTAAGAATTAGGAATTAAGAATTATGAAGGGAAGACCGCGCCGTAGGCGCGGTCTTCTGTATTTATTCCTAATTCCTAATTCTTAATTCATAATTCTGAATTCCCGTGCTATAATTGACCCTAATGAAACGAAAAGGTATTGATAAAATATTTGCTTTTGTGGTATTCCTTCTCGCTTTTTGCGGATTGGTGATTTTTATTTCAGCGTCGCTTAGTCTGCTCTCACGTTCTGGTGCAAATTTCTACGGAATTGCTTTCAATCATATTGTTTTCGGCCTTTGCGGGGGTCTTGTTGGTGTTTTGATCTTTTCAAACATTCCGCTTGAATATTTTAAAAAATACGCATTACATTTTTTCTTATTTTCTATTGTTCTTACACTTATGGTTTTTGTCCCAGGTATTGGCATAAAAAGTAACGGTTCACATAGATGGATAAATATTTTAGGACAAACCTTCCAGCCTTCAGAAGTTTTGAAACTTGCCACGATAATATATATGGCATCTATATTCGGTAATTTGAAAGATAAAATTAAAGATTGGAAATATGGTTTAGTTTATTTTCTTGGTATTTTGGGAATTGTTTCTGTTATTTTTGCATTACAACCAGACACAGCAACCATTGTCGTTTTGTGTATGCCTTTGCTTGCTATGTTTTTCACAGCAGGTGGAAAAATTCGTCATATTGCTATAATCGGCCTTTTTGGACTCCTTATTTTTGCAGGTTTGATTTTCACAAAGCCATATTTAAAAGCTCGAGTAATGACTTTCATAAATCCAGCAGAAAATTCACTTGGCTCAGGATATCAAATTCAACAATCGTTAATCGCAATTGGTTCTGGTGGTTTTAGCGGGCGTGGTTTTGGACAAAGTCTTCAAAAATTTAATTTTTTACCTGAAGCTATTAGTGATTCGATTTTTGCTGTATTTTCAGAGGAGTTTGGTTTTGTGGGAAGCGTGTCAATCATTCTGCTATTCGTTGTTTTTGCCGTTCGAGGCCTAAAAATCGCTTCAAGGGTCCCAGATTCATTTGGTAGACTAACTGTGGTAGGAATTGTTATACTACTAACTACGCAGGCATTTGTGAACATTGCTGCGATGATAGGGATAATCCCGCTTACAGGAGAACCTTTACCGTTTATCAGCCAAGGAGGTACAGCGCTTTTGTTTGAGTTTATCGCGGTTGGAATAGTCTTTAATATTTCTAGATATCAGAAGGTCTGAGATAATTTTTAATTTTGTAATTTTTAATTTTTGAAATAATGATTAAATGTTTTAAACAAGGGATACAAACTTGGATCCCCGCTGAGTACAGCGAGGATGACAAAAAAAAGTTATGATTTCACTTCTGATTTTTTACAAATTAATTCATTAAGAAATTATTTAAAAATTAAAAATTATAAAATTAAAAATTCATGTCAGAACGATATAACAACAAAGAAATAATTAATAATAATTTAACTGCATAGATAATATATGAAGATCTTACTTACAGGTGGTGGAACAGGTGGACATTTTTATCCACTAATTGCTGTGGCTCAGGAATTACATGAGATTGTAAAAGAAAAAAAACTTTTAAATTCTCAATTGTATTTTATGTCTGACGCCCCATACAATAAGGGAATTCTTTTCGATAATGGAATTGAATTTATAAAAGTTCCTACTGGAAAATATCGACGTTATTTTTCTGTACTTAATTTTTTCGACATATTTAAAACTGTGTATGGTGTGTTGTATGGACTACTACGTGTATTTACAATTTATCCCGATGTAATCTTTAGTAAAGGTGGGTACGCAAGTTTTCCTGCGCTTTTGGCAGCGAGAATTCTTGGTATACCAGTTGTAATTCACGAGTCAGATACTGTGCCGGGCAAAGTAAATCTTTGGGCTGGAAAGTTTGCAGAAAAAATTGCAGTTTCATACTCCGAAGCCGAAGAATATTTTCCTAAAGAAAAGGTTGCATGGACAGGAAATCCAATTAGAAAAGAAATTACAATACCTGTTGATAAAAAAGCTCAAGAATTTTTTGATTTAGAAGATACATCACCAATAATTTTAGTTGTTGGAGGTTCCCAAGGATCAGAAATAATAAACAATGCATTGATTGAAGCCTTGCCTCAATTAGTAAGTTCATATCAAATTATTCATCAGACTGGTACAAGAAATATTAAAGAAGTTGCAGGGACAGCAAAGCTTGTGCTCACCGGAAATCATATTGCTAGATACAAACCATTGGAATATTTAAGTCCTGTTGATTTACGTGTGGCGGCGGGTGGAGCATCTTTAGTTATTACTCGGGCCGGCTCAATGCTTTTTGAAATTGCGATTTGGGGAGTGCCAGCAATCGTTATCCCAATTTCTGTTTCTAATGGCGATCATCAAAGAAGAAATGCTTTTGCTTATGCGCATGCTGGAGCTGGTGTGGTCATTGAAGAAAATAATTTAACACCTGAAATATTGGTAGCCCAGATAGACGAGCTTATGGGAGATGTTTTAAAAAGAGAAAAGATGACGGTTGCAGCACATAATTTTGCAAAACTAAACGCTTCCCGAACTATTGCTGAAGGAATTATAAATATAGCTTTAACACATGAACAATAATATGCCAAACAAAGTTATAACAAGATTTGCTCCAAGTCCTACAGGTTTTATGCATATGGGTGGAGTACGAACTGCTCTTTTTAGTTTTCTTTTTACCAAGCAAAACGGTGGGACTTTTGTTTTAAGAATAGAAGATACAGACAAAGAGCGAAATCGAGATGAGTGGACAGAAGCTCTTATTTCAGATTTGGATTGGCTTGGTCTTAAACATGATGAGTTTGCAAAACAATCGGAAAGAACAGAAATATATAAAAAATATTTACTCAGTCTTATTGAAAGTGGGTATGCATATATTTCAAAAGAAACACCAAAAGAGGAAGGTCAGAGAGATGAAGTAATTCGATTTAAAAATCCAAACAAGAAAGTCGTTATTAACGATCTAATTCGTGGAAGAGTGGAAGTTGATACAACAGATTTAGGTGATTTCGTAATTGCAAAAAGTATTGAAGAGCCGGTATATCACCTTGCTGTAGTTGTGGATGATTTTGAAATGGGTATTACTCATGTGCTTCGTGCTGAGGAACATCTTTCAAACACTCCTCGGCAAATACTTATTCAAGAAGCTATTGGTGCTCCGCTTCCAATATATGCTCACTTACCACTTGTGCTCGCTCCAGACAAATCAAAACTTTCAAAAAGAAAACATGGTGAGACTGTGTCTTTGACCTATTATCGCGAGAGAGGATATTTGCCTGAAGCAATTTTAAACTTTGTGGCGCTTATGGGCTGGAACCCTGGCACAGATGAAGAAATCTTTTCACTTGCTGAACTTATAGAAAAATTTAGATTAGATAAAGTTCAAAAAGGCGGAGCTGTATTTAATGTTGAAAAATTAGATTGGATCAACAGAGAATATATAAAAAGAATGACTGTGGAGGAACAAAAGGAATCTATTAAAAAATTCTTACCTGTTTCAATTAAGGGTGAGCTACTTGATGTGTTGGTGCCTGTTATATTAGATCGAATTGCAACATTTGGAGATGTAAAAACATTATGGGAAAACGGAGAGATTTCATATTTTATTGATAAGCCTATATATGAAAAGACTCTTTTGTTTCCTAAAGGTTTAGATGATGCATCTTTAATAATTACACACTTTGAAAAAGTGAAAGAGATTTTGGAAAATTCGACTGCTTGGGATGCTGAATCAATTAAAAATGATCTTTGGGATTATGCAACAGAAGTGGGGCGGGGGAATGTGCTTTGGCCGTTACGCACTTGCCTAACAGGGCGTGAAAAATCACCAGATCCGTTTACTGTGGCTCATATATTAGGAAAAACTGAAACTCTATCAAGAATTGATACTGCTATTAATTTATTTAAAAAATAATGAGAAATTTTCTTTTAATTAAGAAAATAATTGTTGTGGTTTTTTTATGTGTATTTGTTATATCTCCATTAATTAGTCACCTCTCCCTTAATGTCATTCCTGCGGAGGCGGGTGAGAAAGCATGGGTATGCTTTCGCAAGACCGGAGGCTGTCGAGCCGAGGTGTGGCCAGGAAATTTTTCACCAGAAAAATATTCTTGGCTCCAGTCTATAACTAATATTGCATTTGCTGAAACTGTGGATGAATTGAATAAAAAAATTACTGACCAGAAAGGGAAGTTGGAACAAATTGATGCTGAAATTAAAAAAATAAATACCGACCTTCTAAAAACTGGTGCCGAAAAAACAACACTACAATCCACCCTTAAAACTCTCGAAGCTTCAAGAAAAAAATTAGAAAAAGATATAAATTATACTCAAGGAAATATTTCTTTAACTAATTTAAATATAAATAAATTATCTTTATCTATTAATGATAAAAATCAAAAAATTGGAGAGGGGAGACTGGCGATGGGAAAGAGCATTAGAGCACTATCAGAAATTGAAGAAGTATCCCCTATTGAAGTAATACTTTCAAATCAGAGTATGGGGGATTTGTGGGATTATGCACAGGCACTTGTGACAGTTGATCATGAGATACAAGGTAATGTGCGTGAATTGCAAGGACTTGCTCGTGAGCTTGAAGTAGACAAACAAGCCAGTGAAGCAAAAAAACTTGAACTTGAGAAACAAAAAAAACTATTAGGATCGCAAAAACAATCTGTAGAAGTTACAAAGCAAGAAAAGACACAAGTTTTAAAAGAAACACAAAATAAAGAAACTCTTTTTTAAAAACAACTTGCAGACAAAAAAGCACAAAAGGAAGCTTTTGAAAAAGCATTGTTTGATTTTGAACAACAGTTGAAAATTAAAGTTGATCCAAGTAGTTATGCTGGGGCTAAGGCTGGAATATTTAATTGGCCTCTTGCAAAGGTTACTATCACACAACTCTTCGGCTCAACTGCAGATTCAAAGCGTCTGTATACATCAGGAACACATAACGGTGTCGACTTTGGTATCCCTGTCGGTACGCCAGTTAAAGCTGTTCTCGGCGGAACTGTTACAGCCACAGGTAACACAGATCTACAGTCAGGATGTTATTCATACGGTAAATGGGTACTTCTAAAACATTCAAACGGCCTTTCTACATTGTATGGGCATCTTTCATCGATTATGGTATCTCAAGGTGCTTCAGTCGGCGCCGGAGATACTATTGCTCTTTCTGGTAATACAGGTTATTCGACTGGTCCTCACCTTCACTTAACTGTTTTTGCAACTCAAGGTATGCGAGTTCAAATATACTCATCGAGTATTGGATGTAAACAAGTCACAATTCCTATTGCAGATAAGAGTGCATATTTGGATCCGATGGTGTATTTACCGCACTAGATAAATTCGAAATTCGAAGCACGAAATCCCTAGCCGGGCAGGCCGAAACAAATTCAAATGACAGAAATTATAAATTCAAAACAGAATCTATTGCATTTGTTTATTATTTAAATATTTGAATTTAATATTTGTTTCGAATTTCGGATTTCGTGCTTCGGATTTTAATTACCTTATGATATAATTTTTATATGAAAATTTTTAAGCGATCCGTCCAAACTTTTGGTAAAACTCCTAGTATTCAAAAACCTAGGAGGACAAGGGCCTTTATAGGAATAATTGTTTTAATAATTATTGCAATTTTACTTCTAAGTTATTTTGGTTTTAATTTAAAAAGTATTTTTACCGCTCCTGTTGTAAAAGAAAATTTTGCGTATGTGTGGGGGATTATAAAAATGGTTTGGTCTGATTATCTTTCTGTACCATTTGATTTTGTTTGGGATCAATTGATCAAACCTTTATTTGGAATAATGTGGAAAGCTTTTTTAGCTGGAGTTGAGGGGATAAAGAGTGCGAATAGTTAGTTAAAAGTAGAAAGTATAAAGTTAAAAGAAATTTGGAAAGAAAAAAGGCATCACACTTTGTGACGCCTTTTGCGTTGGTGCCCTACAAATTTTCAAGATCCTCGCAGGCACGTTGTGTGTCCAAAACAAATTTTCTGGAGTAGTATCCTTGTGCCACTCGAGTCATTATCATATCAAACTCACTAAATTTGTTGGTCACAGCAATGTTATCAAATTGTTTGAATGGATTGTCTTTAGTAACAAATAAAGTTCGAGCCATGAACCCTCCTTCGATAATTCGAAAAAGCCAAATCGAAAATAATTCAGGCGGGTTAGTTGCAGAATTATATTCGTATTTGAGCTTAACTGCAAAATCGTTCGGTAGAGTCGCAAAAATTCGAATTGATCCGTTTAGATCTTCGGCTTCGATTGTAGTGTCCAATTCATAGCCTAGGCGTTGTAAGGTGGAAACCATTTCCAGAGTCTTTGGTAATAACATTTTAGTTCTCCTAGTTTGACCTCGCATATTTGTTGGTACCGACCAGCAATTATTAAAGATCTATTCTTCTCCACATTACTGCAATTGTGGTTTTTGTAAAGTCCTGAATTAATCATTGCCATTAGTTTGAAATAGAAAAAAACCACAACATCGAAATTACTCGATGAAGTGGTTATGTTGAAAAGTCGACGGCTAGTCCATTGACTTAAGGATTGCCTGCAAGATTTCTTTCGGGCTGAGTTTTGAAACATCAGTTCCTTTTGGAAGCTCAATGGCAATTACCTGAGAATTACTTTGAAGCATACTATCAATCCCTAGCTTTGATGTGAGTAGCGATAACGGGTTGTACTTGTCGTTGCGGGTGTTGTCCTTACGACAGTGGACTTTGAACCCACTACGTATTGCAAAGTATGGCATACCTGCGGGCCGCTCAAATTCAAGCTCTATCAAACTAAAAAACACACGTTCAGATGCTCTGAATTTTTTGTACGTAGGCCTCAGTTCTGAAAGCAAGTCTTTGAATTTTGAGCTGTAATCTCCCAGGATCCACTTTGGCACATCGTCATATTCCTCGATGTCTTCCTGAAAACAACCAAGGAGGTCGATAATGTTTTGGATCAGTTCGTCTGCCCTTTGGCAGTGCTTTTCTCTCACCATCCAGAGCTTCTGAAGTTCTGGTGAAAGAGTACCGATGTAGTGATCGCTCGCATCGCGAGTTTTCACTGGAAAATATTCCTTATTTCCAATTTGCATTTCATTATACTCTTCAAATAATCTTGCGAGGAGTCCGGTATTCATTTTGTTAGGTCTAGTTTTTGAGCTTATTTTTTCCTTTGGCACCATGCCGTTAGGATTATATAAAGATCTTGGCTATATATAAATTAACACTTATATTTATTATGTCAAGTAATGAAAGGGAAGTGAACATATTGATTTTAATCCTAGTTTTCTGTCATCCTTGCGAATGCGAGGATCCATGGATCCTCGCATTCGCAAGGATGACAATCAATACGGAATAATGGAAAAAAAATATAATATAAAATTAAAAAAATTTAAAAAAGGAATTAACTTTGTTAAAAAAATCTAAAAAAAAGTCAAAAAGTCGATTTTTAACCCCTATTAGAAATAATTGAAAAAATGACCCCAAATAGGGGTCTTTTAGGGGTGCTCAAAATTTGTCTTTGGCTAGGAGGCTCAGGCGGGGTAGACAAGTACTCGAGAATAAAAAACAAACTTCACCACGGGCATTCTAGAGGCTCGTAAAATGGCTAACTTAAGGGGGAAGTACCTAATGCACCTGATCCTTATAGAATACATATATAATAGCCCTATGTTACCGCAAAGATATATTGTGCGACATGTATATATAGTGAGCTTGGCCCTGTACCCATTATGATTATGTACCAAAAAAGTCCCACCCCTCTCATCCCACGGTCGATTAATTTTTTGGATGAGTTAAATAATATTATTACTGTAACTGAATTGAAGTTAATATTGATGTAAATATTTTTGAGAGCCGATAGGGGCGTGTTAAGTTAAAATTTGAATGAAAAATGTAAGGTTATAAAATACAGCCAAGTCCCCTACCCTAGGCTAAATCCGAAATTCGAAGCTCGAAATTCGAAACAAATACAAATGACAAAATATTCACCCTTCAAAATTTTTGCCATCACAATTTCTTCTTAATAAGAAATTGCAGGGCTGGAAGCCAATGGCAAAAACTTAGTAGGGTAAAAATTCAAATATATAAAAAAGAGACTTCGAATTTTTCAGGTTCGAAGTCTCACGGAGAGGTTAGGTTCTTGTACTCTTAGATTTGCATTACACGGATCGGCACAAAGCAGATCGGCTACTAACAAATCGGAATTACCCTTTTATGAAAAGCTGTTGCTTTTCAACCTTGCCCGCTTATTGCGATTTACAAATTGAATCAAGTTCAGCTATTGTTTCATCGTAGGCCTGCTTGATAACAACTTTTGCAAACTCTGCCATCTCAAACGCTGTGATGCCCAGTTTCTTGGCTTCATTGTTTATGTCTCGTTTGATGTTATTTGGGTTCAAACGGATACCGTCGTCATTCGCCTTTTTTTTTATTGCAAGCATTGCGATTTGACCAATTCGTTCTTGTGTTAGTGCCATAGCAACCCTTTTCTATCTAATGAACAAAC
>CAZGFB010000023.1:0-10277 GCA_964525175.1 uncultured Candidatus Saccharibacteria bacterium
AAATATGGAACGCTTCGCATTTTAGAAACCCATTCATATATTTTTCTTGTATCTTCCCACTCACTTTTATCTGATTTTGGAATTCCAGGATAATTATTTGCAGAAATAATCGGTGAGGATGTATGCCAACCTTCTGGAGCCTCCGCCATATATTCAAGTGGAAAAACTGCCCTCTGGTGACCATATCCCATATCTACTGCAACTATATATACTTTACTCATTTATATATTTTTATTTAATTCTGTAATTGAAGCTTCGGGGACAACTGAATAATTTTCATTTTTTACCAATGTTGGTACTCCATCTTTTTCCACAACATAATATGCAAACCCTCTCATTTTTCGCACAGCTTCATAATCAGCATGTTCTGGCATACTTGCAGAGTCGTCCAAGTTTACAGGACTATCGTCTGATGTGACAAGCCAAGTTTTTCCAGTATTCACCACCAAATGTCCAGAAAGTGATGGAATCTTAATTTCATCACCTGCTTTAACTTTTATCGCTTGAAAGCTTTCAATTTTATCATCAATATCTTTTCCGTTTTCATCTTTTTGCCTTGTTTGTAAAAGTAAAATCCCCTCACCTTCTATAATCCAGTAAGTTTCACTAAAATCTATAATGTGATAATGCCCGTAAGTTTTTATATATTCGCCGGCAACAGTACCACTTTCCCAAACAGTAATATTTTTTTTGTCAGTTCCCCCTCGAATCATATAGTAATGAATATCTGGCGCCAAAGCTTCAGGACTCATCAAAACGTCCTTCATTTTTTCATTTGTGCGACTTGCGTATGGTTGTATCATGGGTGTAATTATAACATTATGTATCCCTATCTGTCATTCCGGTGAAGACCGGAATCCAGTCGGTAAAATCCGAAATCCGAAGCACGAAATCCGAAACAAATTCTAAATTCAAATATTCACCCTTCAAAATTTTTGCCATCACAATTTCTTTTTACAATGAAATTGCAGGGCTGAAAGCCAATGACAAAAACTTATTAGGGTAAAAATTCTAAACAATGCATTAAGACTGGATTCCTGCCTTCGCAGGAATGACAGCCACAAAACTAAACCTAATTATTTTTACAATCGTATTTTCATTCACCCTATCACCATAGTACCCTTTATATGTTTCAATCATTTCTTCATTACTAACAAACTTTTCATGCCCATCATAATCTTTTTCAACTAAATCCCCAAGTTTCTTTTCACGAATTTCTGTTATTTTGGCATATCCAAACGTCTCTAATGTGTTCTTGTTTATAAATTCAAGATCATCCCCCACTTCCAAATCTTTATCATCAAAAAGCCTCCACGTAGAAGTTTTTTCTCCTGAGATGATTAATGACACCAATTCTTTTGTAAATTTTAATGTTTTCATATTTATTCCTAAATTAAATACATCCATAAAACTCTCGCGTTGTCATTCTTGCGAATGCGAGGATCCATGCGAATTCAAGAACTAAATATCAACGTGGATCACACATAATTTCTTGCTAGAAATTTGTTCGATCCCGACTCGCGCCGTCGCGCTCCGTCTTTGAATCGTATCCCATACAATTCAACCTCGCATTCGCAAGGATGACAGAAGATACAAATATTTTGAATTTTTGTTATGTGTTATGAATTTATTCTTAATTCTTAATTCCTAATTCTTAATTCTATTCCTTATCGCCACCCTTATAAACTCCGTAAACAAAGGATGCGGGGAAAGTGGTCGAGCCTTAAACTCTGGATGAAATTGTGTACCTAAGAAAAATGGATGTTTATTTTTTGGAAGCTCAGCGATTTCCATCAATTCCCCACTTGGCGATGTTCCGGAGAAAACCAAACCTGCCTTTTCAATACCCTCTATAAACTCCGGATTTACCTCATATCGATGTCGATGTCGCTCGCTAATCCTATTTGCCCCGTAGGCACAGCTAGCCACCGTATTTGCCTTTAATAGCGCCTCGTACGCCCCGAGCCTCATAGAAGCTCCGTATTGGCCCAAGGCAAGCTTTTTCTTCTGTTCTGGCATAATATCCACTACCAAATGTGCCGATTTTGGGTTGATTTCTGCTGTATTTGCATCCTTCCAGCCGAGCACATTTCGAGCATATTCAATGACCAAAAGTTGCATACCATAGCAAAGCCCGAAGTATGGAATTTTGTTTACTCTAGCGTATTCAATCACTCTAAGCTTCCCTTCTATTCCAGACTCTCCAAAACCTCCCGGCACTATTATTCCATTATAATTTTTGAGCTCTTTAATTTTCTTTGCATCTTTTTCGAAGTCTTTCGCATTTAGCCAAGAAAGTTTTGGCTTCGCACCTAGGTGATACGCAGAAAATTTAATTGCCTCAATCACTGAAACATAAGCATCTGAAAAAACAAAATCTCCTGAATCAAAATATTTTCCTACAATAGCAATCTTCACTTCTTTTTTTGAACCTTTCACTTTATTCACAAAAGATTTCCAAGGTGACATATCTATATATCCATTTTTCAAACCTAAAGCTTTCACAACCATTTCTCCAAATTTATCTTTTTCAAAATTTAACGGCACATCATAAATACTATCAATGTCGGGTGCAGAAATTACATTTTCTTTTGGAATACTACAAGCAAAAGAAATTTTTTCTTTTCTTTTTTCATCTAGAGGTACTTCACTTCTTGCAACAATAAAATCAGCGTTCACTCCGTATGAACTAAGTTGTCGAATAGCATTCTGAGTCGGTTTGCTTTTCATCTCACCGAGCTTCCCAGGTATTGGCATATAGGAAACCATGATAAATAAAACATCTTTTGGGTGACGAAGCTTTAATACACGTGAAGCCTCAATAAACATTATGTTTTGATAGTCGCCAACGGTACCACCAATTTCTACAATTGTAATTTCCGACTTATTTACTTTTCCAGATTCTTCAATTCTGTGAACAATTTCATCGCGAATATTATCAGCATCAATACATTTTCCTTTAAAGCCGAGTGCACGCTCTTTATCAATCACATATTTATAAACCATTCCAGAAGTCATATAATCTTCGCGCTTCAAATCTCTATTTAAAAATCTTTCATAATTTCCCATATCCTGATCTGTTTCAAGACCAGAGTCCATAACAAAAACCTCACCGTGTTCAGTGGGGTTCATTGTGCCTGCGTCGACGTTTAAGTAAGGATCAACTTTAACGATATTTACTTTATATTTTTTTGCTTCAAGTATAGTGCCGAGCGATGAAGTGGTGATGCCTTTCCCTACTCCAGACATCACTCCTCCAATAACGAATATATACTTATGAGATTTTTTTGTTGCCATTAGTATATATTATAGACCTGCCACTGTATTTTTCAACAAGCGGTCTGAGCAGGCAACGGAAGTAAGGGTAAAGTCAAAAGTAGAACACGACACCAATACACGAATGAGGAACGAATGACACGAATGGAATGCATTCCATTCGTGTCATTCGTCGTAGTCCATTCGCGTCATTCGTGCCGTGTTAACTTATTCGTGTCATTTTGCAAGATATCTTCGTACTGCCATAAAGCTAGAAATCGCTCCAATAGCTATTCCGGAAGCCATAATAATTAAGAATAACTGACCGAAATTATGAAGATAATAGGTAAAGATGCCATTGCCTGCAAAAAATGTTTCTGTATATCGATTGAGCCAATACGTAAGTGGATAGAACAATATCAAAGTAAGAATTCCAGCTGTCACACCGTAGAGAATGCCCACCACCATAAACGGACCCTTAATATACATATAATTTGCTCCCACTAGTTGCATAACGGAAATTTCATCTTTTGAAGTAAAGATAGCCAAGCGGATTGTGTTGAAAGTAATTAAAATAGAAATTAAAGCAAAAATGATAGCTAAAGTTAATCCCACCCTTTCTCCCGAGCTAATTAATTTAGTTAATCTATCAATAGCTTCTTTATTTTGAAAATAATTAATCTTGTCAATTATAGAACCATCATCACGTGAAATGTTTTGTTGGTTTAAATAATTTGCAATAGATTCGTATTCAGTAGTATCTTTTGCTTTAACATTTAACACAGCTCCAAGAGGATTGTCCCTAAGTTCATCTAGAGCTTGTAAAGTTATCTGATCGTTTTCGTGTCGAGCTCTAAACTTTTCAAGTGCTTGTTCTTTTGAAACATATTCAACTTTTGAAACCTCTGGCAATGCCTCGATTTGCTTTTTAAGACCTAGAATATCTGTTTCTTGTGCATCTGTAGTAAAGTAAACATTCACATCAACTTTGTCCCGAATTACTTCAAGTGAAGATTTTAAAAGTGCACTTGAAAAAATAATTCCACCAATAAGGAATAGTGTCACCACCATAATAAGAATGGAAGAAAGAGACACAAATGCATTACGACAGAAAGAGATGAAACCTGACCTAAATATTCTTTTTAAATTTATCCACATTGTGTTTTATATTAAATTAATTAACTACTCTTAGAATCATCTCCAACAATTTTACCTTCGTTCATTGTAATAACACGCTTACCTAAAGCATCAATAACATCTTTTGTGTGAGTTGTGAGAACGACAGTTGTACCAAGATCATTTATCTTTTTCAACAATTGCATAACTTCAAAAGTATTCACGGGATCTAGGTTTCCTGTTGGTTCGTCAGCAATTATTAAATCTGGTTGATTCACGATAGCACGTGCAATAGCCACTCTTTGTTTTTCACCTCCAGAAAGCTGATGTGGAAAACTCCACATTTTCCTGCCAAGACCAACAAGCTCAAGAACATGAGTCACATCGGCTTGAATCTCATCCTCATCACGTCCAGCAACCTCCATAGCAAAAGCGATATTTTCATAAGCTGTCTTGTTTGGCAAAAGTCTGTAATCTTGAAAGATTACACCAATCTTTCGACGATAATCTGGCATATGTTTTTTGCTTATATTGTGAATATCGGTGGATTCAAAGAAAACAGTACCAGAAGAAGGCTTTTCTTCTGCTAATATCATCTTGAGAAGGGTTGTTTTACCTGCCCCAGAGTGCCCCACCACTGAAACGAATTCATTTGGCTCTATTTTAAGGGTTACTTCTTCTAGCCCGACAGATCTGTCGTCATATATTTTAGTTACATTATCAAAATAAATCATATTTACAGAAGCAATTATATCATAATTTATCAAATTTCCCTATCCACAGATGAGCTGTGGTAAATGTTCAAAATGTTCTATTTTTAATGTATTTTGTCATTCCCGCGGAGGCGGGAATCCAGTCTGAAAAATATGGATTATCATGGATTCCCGCATTCGCGGGAATGACAGAGGGTTAAACATATTAGTTTGAAACAACATGAATTTTACACCTAGAACATTTTGAACATTAGAACATTTAGAACCTATATTTTTTGTTCCGCCTCAATAAACTCATCAATTTCACCATCTAATACATCATCGACTTTAGCTGTTTCCACATTTGTTCTGTGATCTTTTACCATTTTGTATGGATGAAGCACATACGAGCGGATCTGGCTCCCCCATTCAATTTCAGTATCTTTTGAAAAGCTTAACCCTTCGGCTTCTTTTTTCTTTCGAATTTCTTCTAACACATAAAGTTTTGCTTTTAATATTTCCATTGCCTTTTCCTTATTTTGAGCTTGTGATCTTTCTGCATCACAATGCACGGCAATATTTGTTGCAATATGAACAATGCGAACAGCCGTTTCTCTTTTGTTTACATTTTGTCCTCCGGGACCACTCGAGCGTGCAAACTCAACTCTTATGTCATCAGGTTTTATCTCTATCTCAGTGTCTTTCTTATCAAATTTAGGAATAACTTCAACGAGAGCGAAAGAAGTGTGTCGAAGTTGTTTTGCATTAAAAGGAGAAATCCGCACGAGCCGATGCACACCACTTTCATTTTTTAAATTTCCATAAGCATTCTTGCCTGATACTTCAACAACAATATTTCGAAGTCCCCCATGATCATTTTCGTTTGAATGAATAACTTTATATCCCCAACCTTTTTTTTCTATATATTTTAAATACATAGTAAAAAGAATTTGTGCAAAATCTTCTGCATCAACTCCTCCTGCACCAGAAATTATACTAAGAATCGAATCTCCTTTATCATATTTCCCATGTCCAGCTTGTTCTTCTTTTAAATCTGCAATTTCTTTTAATATTGCTTGGGCACGAATTTTATCATCCCAAAAATGTGTATCATACATTTGAGATTCCAGCTCTTCTATTTTTTTTTGAATTTCTTCGGTCATGGTTATATTATAATCTATTTTGTTTTACCTCTCTCTGTTTGTCATCCTCGCGAATGCGGGAATCCAAGTCCTATAATTTTTAATTCTATTTTGTTGGAGCTAAAGATGAGAATCGGACTCATGTTCCCGCTTTACGAAAGCGGTGTTCTGCCACTGAACTACTTTAGCAATATACTTACCTCACTTACTCAAGCTGTCACACATAAAATTCTGCTGAATTTTTGTGCGACCCCGGCTCGGACCGTCGTCCTCCGCCCTTGCGAAAGTTTCCCAAACTTTCTCACTCTGCCAACTGAGCTAAGGTGGCTAAAGTAAACTGTTGATATTTAACCACGAAATAGATAATCCTCCAAGATTTTTACTATTACTCAACTTGACTACAATTTGAGTAAATGAAATTCACATAGCAAAAACCTCTTGCCCACCTAACTTTTTCCAAAAGTTTGTGCGGGAGTAGGATAAAGAAAAAGCACCAAACCGAAGTCGGGTGCTTAAATGAAAAACTTGTTAATTTACAAAATCACATAGACTGGACTTTTTGAAACGAGCCAGCAATGTGTGTTCGTTGTATTCAAGAGAAAATTCGATTTCTGAGTCATCAATTCCAGCAGGAAATTCTGCAATTTCAAACTTTCCTTTTTTTGCGAGTTGATTAATTGCATATCTTTCCATTTGGCAGGCTGACTCGTTTTCTGGATCATCCTTGACCATTTTTTCAACCGGTGTGATTGCGGTCATACTCAACCGATCATCTCCGGAGCATTTGCAGGGAATTGTCGATGTACGAGCATCTTCAATTGTCATGCAAATATTTCTCGCATGAATTCTGCCATCAAGCCACATTTCTTCAGAGACCATACCCCTGTTATTTGATACTTGTATACCAAACACAAAGTCCATTTCATCTCCCCTAAAGGCTTTTCGGGCAATGATTCTAAAAACAGCAGAGGGTTTGAAGACAGAATCACGACGGAATTCTGGAACAATTAAACCAATCTTTTTTGACATTTTTTTAGCTCTTTCTAATTTTTTTGTTTGATTTTCCGAGGAACAGGATTAGGGATGGAATACCCTTAACCGAACCAAAAAGAATGTTACTACTATTTTTGGAAATGTAAAGTCTTGGAGCCGTTGAGCAGGATTGAACTGCTGACCTCCCCATTACCAATGGAGGTCACATATAAATTGCTGGTGCAATTTTATGCGACCCCAGCTCGGACCGTCGTCCTGCGCTCTTGCGAAAGTTTCCCAAACTTTCGCACTCCACCAACTGATTACACACAGGAGATAATTTACTTAAAACAATTCTTGACGGCTCATATACAAAAAAACCGACATGAGTCGGTTTTTTTGTATATGAGCCATCAGTGAGAATCGGACTCACGGTCTCTTCATTACCAATGAAGTGCTTTGCCACTAAGCTATGATGGCGTATGAATCTTTTGATTCATACGCCATCATAAACTATCCCTAATTCTTTTTCAACTTATTTTTTTGCGAGTTTTTCTACAACGCCATTTAGCCCGCTGTAAATTGGATTCATTGATGAGGGTAGAAGATTAAATAAAATTGCACCAGTGAAAACTAAAATAGAAAGTTCTGTACTAAAGAATGAAACAAAAATTGCAAACGCTGCAGCAAATACAGGGAAAAGAATTCTAACATACCCGCTTATACGCTCGTGTCGCGTGATATCAATAGTATGAATTGAATGAGTATATTCAATATGAGCCCGAAGCCAATACAAGGAAATTCCAATCATAATTACATTTAAACCATACACAATTATGGCCACCTTTGTATTACTATAAACA
Organism: uncultured Candidatus Saccharibacteria bacterium; assembly: GCA_964525175.1. GTDB lineage: Bacteria > Patescibacteriota > Minisyncoccia > Phycocordibacterales > CAIZIN01 > CAIZIN01. The sequence goes on from CAZGFB010000023.1 coordinate 8,041, forward strand.
CCTAACAAATGTGCTGAGAAAGGAATCAGTGTAATAAAAAAGAAAAACAATGCATTGATATTTGCTATACCTACAGTAATTGTTTTCGCATAAACAGAAACAAGAAAATGGTGTGCTCGCCAATATGTGAAAAGAAGGGCAAATGAAAGTACAAAACTTATAAATACAGGCCAAAGCTTTTCTAGACTTTGCCACAAAGTAAAATCGTTTACTGACCCATCTAAAAGTGGAACTTTGAACTCCAATGCGAGTAGAGTCATAACGATTGAAAATATACCATCTGAAAGACCGCCAAGTCTTTGTTGTTTCATTTGAGCTGACATGGAAATATTATAGCACATTTCAAATGAAAAAATAAAAATGTAAAATGAAAAAATATATTTCCAAAGAAATATCCCTCGAGCAGAACGCTGAGGGATTTTTGAAAAGTGGAGAAATGATTTCAATGTCGATAATGACCAGGGACACCGTAGCGAGCCCACCCCGGATGACGATAATACCGAACACCTCCGTAATAATACGGAACATAACCCGAAACATAGTGAGAGGAAACATTGTAATACCGATTGTTTCCGAGGACAGCGTCGGTAGCTACCTCACCAATTCCTTGGCCTAAACCTTGGAAAAATGATCCGGTGATTTTAGTGACGGAATGGTTATACTCCCGCGCACTTGCCTGTTGAGCAGGAGTGCCGGTGACTGGCATGCAACCCGTGAAAGTTGCCATGATGATGAATGCGAATACGACAACAATCAATTTTATGTGTTTTTTCATTGTTCTATCTCCGATCCTTTAAAATAGTAGCGCGCGAAAATTTTTTGTCAAACAAGGTTATCCACTTTTTATCTAAACGCAACAGACATCTCCCGTTCAACAACTTTTCTTTCCTTCTGATCTAACGGTGCCATGCGTAAGAAATGATTAAATCTTCCATACTCATCATGACTATGTCCTTCATCTATTATTTTACTTAGCTCTGGATAAGTTAGAGCTACTTCATCCAAAAGATTTTGGGAAGATTCAGAAAATGCTTTGTAATTTGGGGGCCAGCGTCTCCAATTAATTTTCCCGTCAATAAATTTTGGATCTATTCGTATACTTATACCCCAACTACCAAATCCGCGCATCCGTGCTTCAAATTGATTACTTTCTACAATTTTATTTATTCTTCTTACCACATTTTCTCTTATGCCTCTGTCGACACCATTTTCACCTATTTGTTTCTCAAACGAAACATGCAATAGACCTGTGTCATACTCACCTGTTTCTATTTTAAACGTAACCGACTTATCTTCAGCAAATTCAACTTTGATTTGATTGAATAATTTTTCTAATGACTCATCCTTTTTTTGTTCTAGTGGTTGTGACTCCTGCATAAGGAAATTATAGCAGGTTTAGGGAGAGAGGAAAATGGGGGCACCCTTAAAATCCGTAGTCACAACTATACAAAGACTAAATTAAATGTAATTACTGACAGTGGTTTATAACAGGAATGATTTCGTAATCTTCGACAAACAATATCACAATCCTAATTATTATGCTTTAAAATTAACGAACGATGTATACTTTTACTTATTATATGGTAATATTATTTAATGAATAAAATCCTAATTTCGTTTATACGTATTGTATATATCATTACACTAATATTTTTAATTGCTGGTATATTTATTTCAAACAGTCTTAACGTAGCGCACGATGGACATTTAAATATATTTTCTTTTGGAAACATATTTTTTGTAATCTCGATTTCTTTAATTTTAGTTGCTCTAACGCAGGAATTTCGCTCTAAGAAATGGCTTTTGTTAGGTACGCCAGTCATGCTGGTAATTTTAAGTTTTATAGGAATAGTTGTTTTTAGGTAGCTCCCCCCATTCAAGGAAACAGGCTCACTGTTGATATATTTTCACATAAAAATATATCTCGATTCCACATTTCATTCTCCCTAAGAAAAACGCGTATGTGAAATAGGTGTTCTATGAACGTGCAATTAACAGGTGCTGGCCAACACCCAACACAAGCAAAACTCTTTGCTTGCTTCAGCCGCGCAAAAAAAACTGCCAGACCTTATGTCTTACAGTTTTTGTTTTTTTGCGCGAGTGATGGGAATCTCTCCCTCGACTAAAAATTTTCCGTCGAAAATTTTTGTATTTTGCGCGAGTGATGGGAACTCTCGACTTACAGTCGCAGTACACCTTTCGTATTTTTTCAAATGAGTACATTCTCAAAAATATAC
>CAZGFB010000024.1:0-10084 GCA_964525175.1 uncultured Candidatus Saccharibacteria bacterium
GAGAATGATATTCACTCTTTTGTCAGATACGTTAAAAACTTAATGGAACACCCTGTAGAAATGCTTATAAAACAAGAGAATATACCCACTCTGAAGGGTTTGTTTAGCCTTGTCTTTGATGAATTGCCAACCTATGAGGAAATAGTTAATGGAACACCAAAATTATCCTTACCATTTATGCTTTCTAAGGAATTCACTAATAATAATTCTGCGATTGTGACCTTACGGGGAATCGAACCCCGATTACCGCCTTGAGAAGGCGGTGTCCTAACCGTTAGACGATAAGGCCAAATGTTATAAATTTTACGAACCCCGAATTTTTCTCCCTACAGGAGCAGTATACCTTCTGGATATAATTTTCGCATTAGCTTAATTCTATCTCAAAAGCTTTTTCGGTTGAACACCCATTCAACCTCAACCTCTCGAAGGCGTCGTCCTAGTCACAAGTCAAAGTCTGCTGACTTTGCTCGCGACCCAACCTCGGCTCGCCAGCCTCCGGTCTTTCGCTCAGAAACTCTTCTGAGCTCACATCAGACGATAGAGCCAATATTTGTTTGTAAGCAAAATCATAGCAGAAAAATAAGAAAATTCAAGGTGTAAAAAAACCACCTGCTTGCGCGGGTGGTTTGGATGATTCATGAGAACTTGTGATAGATTGCGCGAATAGCACTTTCGTATCGGTTGCCGTCCACTCCAATGATGATGCCTAATTCGCTTGATCCTTGAGGTAAACAACAAATTCCATTCTCAGTTAATGCTGAAAATATCATTGAAGTTGTTTTCGGATCCTCAAACAACCTTCTTCCGACGACAGCGATCAGCGCGACATCGGTAGATACTCTGATATTGTCACAATCGATAACTTCTTGAATACGCTCGATGAGTCTTTCCTTTTTGAATATGAGGAACTTATCATCAATGACGATTCTAAGAGTATCAATCCCGCCTGGCATGTGTTCAAAGCTGATTTCTTCTTCTTCGAGTACACTTAATACTTTTCGAGCAAAAGCGATTTCTTTATTCATCAACATTTTCTCGATTGTAATAATTGTAAAGCCTCTTCGGCCAGCTATTCCAGTAATGACGGGGTCATTAACTGTGTAGGGTAGACTTGAATAGATGAAGGTACCTGGGTGATCTGGATCATTTGTGTTCCGGATGTTTGTAGGTATTCCAGCTTTATGTACAGGGAACATTGCTTCCTCGTGCAAGACATTTGCTCCCATGTATGAAAGCTCCCTGACTACTTGGTAGGTAGCCTTTTCAATGACAGGAGGGTTTTCAACTATTCGCGGATCACACATCAAAAACCCAGATACATCAGTCCAAATTTCGTAGATTTCTGACTTAAGAGCTTTTGCAATAATTGCACCGGTAAGATCTGATCCACCACGAGAAAAAGTTATTATCGTGTCGGATCTATGTTTAACAGCTCCGTAGAATCCAGGAATCACAACATGGCGGTCTTTTATAATTTCTCGAATGTGATCATCTTCATCGATGAGTTTCTTTCCAAACTCTTCAAATCGAATACAGTATTCAGGATGAACATATTCAAAGCCGAGAGCTTCTGCCATTATGCATGCACTTAGATATTCACCTCGGCTAGCTGCGTACTCGGCAGTTCCACATTCAAGATCTTGGATTACGTGGCCGATTCGGTAAATTTCATTCTTCACATTAAATTTAAGACCTAAGCCATTGACGATTTCAAGATAGCGACCTTCTACGGTCTCGATAATGTCTTGGCAAGAGATTCCTTCTTTTGCCCTTCTTTTCCACTCGTAGAATAGATCAGTAATTTTTTCATCACCCGAGTTTCTTTTACCGGGTGCGGATACGACAACAACGGTTCTCTCTGTATCAGAAAGAATTATTCTAATTGCTTTTTTGAACTGAATCGAATCTGCAAGTGATGAGCCTCCGAATTTTACTACTTTCATTGTTTTGTTCCCTTCAATTTTGTGGTTGGTGTTAAGGTTCTGTTAGTCCATTTTTTATATTACGCGTATGAAGTATAAATGCAAGGGGAGGAAGAGTTTCGAATTTTGCTTGGTTGATGCTACAATTAACCCATGATCGTAGTTGATGTAGAAATGAGTGGGGTTAATCCCGAAAAAAATTCAATCGTTTCGATTGGGGCTGTGGATTTTGAAATGCCTGAAAGAAGATTTTATGAAGAATGTAGAGTGTGGGACGGGGCACATATTTCCGAAGAGGCTCTGGCTGTAAATGGATATACAGAGGAGGAACTTTTAGATACAGCAAAACAAAGTCCTGAAGAATTAATTAAAAAATTTATTGAGTGGGCACAAGATTGCAAAGAGCATACTTTAATGGGACAAAACCCAGGGACAGATTTGTGGTTTATGGAAAATACAGCAAATAGATTTCATATAGAATGGCCGTTTGCTCACAGATCTTTGGATTTACATACTGTTTGTGCAATGCATATGATAAAACGGGGGATTGAGTTACCTGTTTCAAATAAGCGAAGTAATATTAATTCTGATTTTATTATGAAATATGTGGGGATACCTGAAGAGCCAAAACCTCACATTGCCATAAATGGTGCTATATATGAAGCGGAAGCTTTTAGTAGACTTTTGTATGGGAAGAGTTTGATGGATGAGTTTAAGGATTATCCGCTACCATCTCATATTTAATTTGTATTAAGGATAGAGTGATACACTTTTTGCTATAGCAAAAAGTGTATCACATTATGAGTTACACAAAAAAAAGTAAAGAAATATTGTAGCTTTTCAAATTTTAAATTCATCCCGTTAGAAATTTACCACAGGCACAGTTTGGAGCTTCGGGATAATAGTGTAGAATATATGTATTGTTTGCGAAGATATTAATAAGTAAATTTCTAACGGGATAAATGTTCAACTTTATAATGAAGCAGGCGATGAAATCGCAGCTAAAAAATGTGCCGAAGGATCAGCAGGAAAAGATAATGGAGCTTATTGATAAGAATCCAGAATTTTTTAAACAAATGGCGGAGAAGGTTAAAAAGAAAATTGACGCAGGTCAACCTCAAATGTCAGCGATGATGGAGGTGATGCAGGAGAATAAGGAAGAGCTACAAAAAATGATGCGGTAGCTTTTAGGCTCTAGGCGCTAGGCTCTAGCTAATATAGAATACAAAATTCAATAAAGACTTTCCCAAAGGGAAAGTCTTTATTGAATTCAAGCTAGAGCCTAGTGCCTAATTGCTAGAGCCTTGAGTAATTTTATGCTAAAATTACTCACATGAAAAAGATATTTATCCTATTAGGGCATCCAAACACTGATGATGTATTTTGTAAATCACTAGCAGATGTATACGAAAAAGGAGCAAAAGATGCAGGACACGAAGTGAAGCGTATGAATATTGGGGATATGCAATTTGATCCTATTTTACATAAAGGATACAAAATAATTCAAACACTTGAACCAGACTTATTAACTTTTCAACAAAACATAAAATGGAGTGAGCATTTTGTTGTAATTTATCCAACATGGTGGACTACAATGCCTGCACTTCTAAAAGGTCTTTTTGATAGAGCTTGGATTTCTGGTTTCTCATTTCGTTTTAAACCGAGTGGTCTATGGGAAAAACTGTTAGGAAAGAGATCGTCTCATATAATCACAACGATGGGCGCACCTATAATTTTTGAATATTTTGCATTTGGGAATGTAACAAAACTTTTAGAAAATAATCTATTAAAATTTGCAGGATTTTGGCCAGTAAAAACAACATGGATTGGTAATGCTGAAAAAATGAAAATAGAAAAAAGACAAAAATGGCTTGCGAAAGTTCAAAAAATGGGGAGGATGGTGAAATAAATCACCCGCGTATATAAACAAATGTTTAAGAATCTAAAAATGAGGTATTACAAATTTAATCTTAAAGCATTGAATTATGTTATTTAATTGATAATATTAATGGTATGAAAGTACTTATAATCGAAGATGAGGAAAGTTTGGCAAATCTCTTAAAAAAGGGATTAGAAATGGAGGGTTATTCTGCTGACTATTTAACGGATGGTGAATCTGGTCAAAAAAGAATTATATATCATCATAATGACTATGATTTAGTCATATTAGATTTAATGTTACCAAAGATGTCTGGTCAGGAAGTTTGTGAGAGTGTTCGTGAACTCGGTATAAATATTCCGATAATAATCTTGACGGCGAAATCAGAAACTCAAGATAAAATTTCACTACTGGATATTGGTGCTGATGACTATATGGTTAAGCCATTTGAATTTTCAGAGTTGACTGCTCGAATCAGAGCACTTATACGCAGGCCTAAAGAAACAATTCCTGTTGAATTAAAAATTAAAGATATTGTTATAAATCAAAATTCTCGAAAGGTTACAAATAATGGAAAGGAGGTCAAACTAACATTAAAAGAATATCAACTCTTGGAGTATTTGATGAGAAGAGCAAATGAGACAGTAAAACGAGTTGATTTGATTGACAATCTTTGGGATTTTAATTTTGACTCATTCTCGAATATTATCGATGTCTATATTAATAGGCTTCGGGATAAACTCGATAAAGATAGAAAGAAGAACCTGATTGAAACCGTAATTGGTGTAGGGTACCGATTAAATGCCTAAAAATAGGCATTTTTTTTATTAATCTAGAATTTAACTCTGTTTGTTACTATAAAATTGATTGTTTACTAGTTAGGATTAATTGTTAAATTAATCCCCTAAAATCAAATACTATGAGAATATTAATAATAGAAGATGAAATTGTTTTAGCTAAAACAATTAAATCTGAACTAGAAAAAACCGGCTATCTAATAGATTGTATTTTTGATGGGGAAGTTGCAGAGAGGCGAATCATATCAGATTACGAAAAATATGATCTAATAATACTAGATTGGTTTTTACCATCTAAGGATGGGTTAGAGATCTGCAAAGATGTGAGGAAGTTGAAAATCAAAATTCCTATCCTTATGCTTACTGCCCGTTTCGACTTGAAAGATAAGGTTGAAGCACTTGATAGTGGGGCGGATGATTATTTAGTTAAGCCTTTTTCGTTTGAAGAGCTCGAAGCTAGAATCAGGGCGCTTTTGCGTAGGCCCGCACAATCATTAGATGAAATTCTTGAAGTTAAGAAATTAAAATTAGATATTTCTAAACGAAGAGTTTTTCTTGACAATAAGAATGTGAGGTTGACTAACAAAGAGTTTGCTTTGTTAGAATATTTGATGAGAAATATGGACAAAGTTGTCTCTCGGGATAAAATTTTAGATCATTTATGGGATTATGATTTTGATTCATTTAGCAATGTTGTGGATTCTCATATGAAGAATTTAAGAAGAAAGCTCAAGAATAAAAAAAATTTACTAATAGAAACAGTTAGGGGTTTTGGTTATAGAATAAAAAAGGACTAATAATATTTGAAATTTTTGAAGTACTATTTATAGTGTTTTTGCATTTTAAGTTTTTTTATGTTTTTTACAATACTCTCTAAACCAATCGAGGCTTTTTGTATATAATTATTCATGATGGCGGTCATTTTTTCGCGTAAAATTGTGTATTTTTGCTTATCTACACCTTGTATGTCGGATCCTTCCTTATACAAAATATCGTGCTCTACTTCAGCCCATGCATGGGTAAGTATAAGGGTCATTTGAATTTCACATTTCAAACCTTTAAATCTTCTGTATTCAGCTAGTTTTGATCTTTCTTTACTAAATTTTACTATTGCGTGAACTGAACGATATCCAGAAACTTTAGACGTTTCCTCAAAATGTGAGTCGCCCCCAAAAGCTTTACTAAGATTTTTCATAAATCTTTTTCTGTCTATTTCGGTGTAAAAAACAACTCTTATCCCTACTATATCTTCTATGTCGCTAAGTTTTTTATAAATTTTCCCTGCATTCTTTTTTCTAATAATCTTTTCTTTTAGACTCTCAACACTTTTTATACGATGACTTAGTTGATGTTTGTAATTGCCTTTTTTAAGAAGGCTTTCAATTAAATTTTTTACAGCAAAACCATAATCTTTATACAGATCATTCTTGTTGTGAAATTCTTTTAATATTGATTTAGTGTTAATCATATTTAAATTATTGGATGCATTCAAATTTCAACTAACATTAAGGTGTGGTCTTATACAGCCAGGTACATTACATTGTAGTTAAAACCATATGATTGTTTTGTGAAATATCAATAATTGATTTCATAATTACTTCATATTAACGAAAAAGTCATACAATAATAACGTTTATGTGTTAATAGGATTCTGTATGAGTTGTGTTTACTGGCAGAAAATTAATTGCTTATTCTTGTTGTGGACCTGGCTATAGGGAGTATAATTAATACATAGCAACATATATTATAAATATGAATATATTAAAAAATAAAAATCGAATAGAGGATAAATACAAACAAATTTATTTAAAAAAATTTGAGAAGATTATTTTCGATAATTTCCCGGGTGGTATCATAATCATAAACAAAAATGGTAATATAATTTCAGCTAACAAAATCTATAAAGATTATTTTAATATTACTGATCATGAGAACATATTTGAAAATATGTTTTATATTGAAAAGGATTTAAATGAGGATTTTAAAAAATTATTGTCTAAGGGTATTTCTTTTAAAAGGGAGGGCTGCCATGCTGTAAATCCACAAGGTGAAAGTAAATATTTGAAAATCATTGCCTTCCCGTTAATCGATGAAAATGATGATATAAAAGGAGCCATCTCTTTGTTTATCGATAATACAGAATCCTATGTATTTAAGAATAAACTAATGGAATTAAATGGTGATATTGAAGAGATTGTTAATCAGAGAACGGAAGAGTTGGACAAGGTTAACGAGGAATTAAAGAATGTCATAGAGTCAAAATCAATTTTTATGGCAGATGTTTCTCATGAATTTAGAACATCTTTAACTATTATTCAGTGTAGTTTAGAAATAATTTCAAGAAGTGTTGATCTTAAAAAAGAAAATCTTGAATTATTTAATAATATGTTGACTGAAATCAAACGAGTGGGTTCAACCTTGACAGACTTGTCTTTGTTGAATAGAACAGATGTTTCTAATTTAAAAACACATCATAAATTAATTGAACTAAATTCTGTAATTTCTTCAATTTGTAAAGAATTTAAAGTTGTTTCAGATGCTAAAAATATAGAAGTTAAATTTAAAGAAAGCAAGGAACCGATAGAAATTATGGCAGATGTAGATGATATAGATCGACTACTTCTGAACCTACTAAGAAATGCTGTTAAGTACAATAATGAAGGGGGTTGGATAAAAGTGTCTATTGAAAAAAAGAGTAAGGGCATATATATGTCTGTTGAAGATAATGGTATCGGCATACCTAAGAAAGAAATTCCAAATATTTTTGAACGTTTTTATAGGGTGGATAAGTCCCGAACAAGAAAAGTTGGAGGTTCTGGATTGGGACTTGCTATTTGTAAACACGTTGCGGAAATTTATGAAGGTACAATATCTGTAAAAAGCAAAGTTGGCGTAGGTTCAAAGTTTACTGTATTTTTCCCTAAAAAATAAAAACACTTTTTTTTGAATTTCCCAAAACCCTCACAAATATGCTAGTATCTAGAGAATTATGGCGAAAACATCTATAGGAATTGTGGGGTTGCCAAACGTCGGGAAATCGACGCTTTTCAACGCGTTAACAAAAAAAAGCGTAGCTTGTGAGAATTATCCATTCTGTACAATTGACCCTTCTGTGGGGGTTGTGGCGGTGCCAGATGAGCGACTATATAAGCTAGCCGAATTTTCTAAGACTTTAAAAACTGTGCCTGCTGTAATTGAGTTTGTGGATATTGCAGGGCTTGTGAAAGGGGCTTCAGAGGGTGAAGGACTTGGAAACAAGTTTCTTTCTCATATTCGAGAAACGGATGCTATTGGCGAAATGGTGCGAATTTTTGAAGATTCAAATATTATTCATGTTGATGGAAAAATTAATCCATTGAGTGATATTGAAGTAATTAATTTGGAGCTTGTGCTTGCCGACACTCAGGTTGTTGAAAAGAGACTTGGCTCAGTTGAGAAGGATGTTAAGCGTCTAGACAAGTCTGCTATTAAAGAAAAAGAGGCTTTAGTAAAAGTGAAAGCTATGCTTGATGTTGGAAAGTTAGCAAATCAGACTGAACTTACTGATGAAGAAAAGATTTTGATAAAAAGTCTTTGTTTGATTACGATGAAGCCAATAATGTATATTCTAAATAAAAAAGGTGGAGCAAAAAATTTGGATGAGGTTAAGGATGAACGATGGGAAAAACTTATAAAGTTTTTTGAAGAAAATAATGCAAAGTGGACAATTGTTGATGCAGGAATTGAACATGAATTAAAAGATTTTGAAGGTGAGGAAAAAGAAGCTTTCAGACAAGAGCTTGGTGGAAGCTCTACATCAGATGGCGATGGTATAAACAATTTAATCAGGAAGGGTTACGAACTTTTAGATTTGGTAACATATTTTACAACAGGAGTGGAGGAAACTCGCGCTTGGACAATAGGGAAAGGATGGACTGCACCAATGGCTGGAACTGCAATTCATAATGACTTTAAAGATAAATTTATTCGCGCCGAAGTTGTTTTCTGGAGCGACTTACTTGAAGCTGGCTCATACGCATCCGCTCGTGAAAAAGGTATTCTCCGTACAGAAGGAAAGGAATATATTGTGAAAGATGGGGATGTTTTGGAATTCAAAATATAGTCTATGATATAATACATCTATGAAATTTTTGGCCATAATAGCTTTGCTGATAATAACTCTCAATATTTTGTTGTGTCCTATTGTGAGTACTCATTTGAGTGGACACGAAGGATGTATGGCTCCATTCGTAAATCATACTGAGGATATGCAAAGTTTTCTTTTTGCTGTTGCGAGTGTTTTTATTTTTTCAGTAATTTTCTTTTTCATATCTTTTGTTGATCTTTACAGTTTAAATATATTTGTTGCTAAATTTTTATATGTTAAAAAGGTTGTAATACCAGATAGGACAAAAATAAATTGGCTTTCAATACTTTTTCACGCTCCTCCTTGTTTTAAATAATTAATTATTATTTAAAACTTAACAAATCAAAATTATGATGACTCATTATATGGGGCTTCTTGCCTCAAATCAACCTTGGAACCTTATTATCTATATGGCCATACCTGTGATACTTGCAGAAACAATCGCTATAACTGAATTGTATCTCTTATTAACTAAGAATTTTAACGGTGTAGTTCGAAAAATAAATAAAATTGCTAGCATTACAGTCGGGATATACTTTTTGTTGGTATCTGTAAATTTATTTTTTACAGCAGTAGTCCCTTTAACTTTAGCTGGTGAATGGAGAGGTGTTGCTGATGTGCTTGCTGTTGGTTTTTACCTCGCAGGTATTATTCCACTCTTAGGCTTAACTCTTCTTGAAATGAATATTATTAAGAGAGGTAAATCAAGAGAACAAAAATTAAAAACACATGTATTTTTTGTAGCTTTATTCTTAGTTACTGCTCATGTTGCGATGATTTTCGGAATGCTTAATCCGGAAGTGTTAGGCTACAGAGCAGAGGCTCCAGTTGAAGTTATGGCAGGAATGCATACTGAGATTTAGAAGTAAATAATGGTTGTATATAAAAACTCGTCTTGCGCGGGTTTTTATATTGCCTATATGCTGATCAATTTAATTTCAAATTTTTAATTTTGTAATTTTTAAATAATTTCCTAATGCTTTAATGGGAATTCAAAAATTGTTTCATTATTTATAAAATTTAAAATTATAAAATTAAAAATTTTGATTATTATTTAGATTAGCCTGGATTCCCGCATTCGCGAGAATGACAGAAATACATATATTCATAGCTATTACGTATGCTATAATAATCTTCATCCTTCAAAATTTTTATTCCAACAAACGAGAAGCGCGTGAACAAGTAATCTTGTTCACAGCGTTCGAGTGTAGTTGCGAACAAAAGGTTAATACCTTTTATTTATGTTCATATTTATTCTTGATAAATATAAGATTTGACCTAAAGATTTTCGAATAATAATTTAATAATATGAACATGAAAAGTTGCCTTATATTAAGACAATAGGGTTTTTCTTTGATAT
>CAZGFB010000025.1:0-10031 GCA_964525175.1 uncultured Candidatus Saccharibacteria bacterium
GGTGCGAGACTGGATTCCAGACTAAATCTGGAATGACAGAGGGATACAAAACTTGAATCCCCGCATACACCACAAGTATTTTTCTGGTGAAAAATCTTCTGGCCACACCTCGGCTCGTCAGCCTCCGGTCTTGCAGTCGGGTCCCTCCCCGACTTCACGAGGATGACAGAGGGGTCTACTATGAACTACGTACTACAAACTCCTCAACTATCCCTTCCACTTCTCCCCCGCTTTCCGCGTCCATAAGTTTTATTCTCAATTCTTTTGCTCCATCAAATCCATGGCAGTATGCTTTGTAGTGTTTTTTCATAACAGAAAAGTTTTTATACTCACAAAGTTTTTCAAAAAGTTTTGTATGTTCTACAAGTGCATTTAAACGAAGTTTAAATGCAGAGTCAGGAGTTATGAGTTTTGAGTTATGATTTTCAACCGAGAAAAACCATGGACATCCAAAAAGCCCTCTTCCCACCATTGCGCCATCGGCTCCACTTTCTTTTATTTTTTGTAAAGCGTCATCTCTCGAAGTGACATCCCCATTCCCTGCTATCAAAGTTTTTTCACTCAATTCTTTTTGCATTTCATCACGAATCTCGACTGCTCTTTTTACTCTCTCCCACCTTGCGGGAACCAAAGACATTTCTTTTCTAGTGCGAGCATGCACTGTCACAAGCGCTGGCTTAGCTTCTAAAATTTTTGGCAACCATTTTTCAAGTTCATCTTTATTATAACCAAGTCGAGTTTTCACAGATACAGGCATATCCCCCGCTCCTCTTTTTGCAGATAAAATAATTTCTTTTGCTAGCTCTGGATTTTTAATGAGTGCGGCACCAGCTTTTTGTTTTTCCACGCTTCTGTCTGGGCAACCCATATTTATATCCACCCCATCAAAACCGAGTTCTCGAATCATCACAACAGCTTTTTCAATATGTTCTGGATTTGATCCAAAGATCTGTGCCACTATCGGTCGCTCCGCTTCTATATAATCAAATGCGCGCATCAATCTTTTCCTTCCTTCCTCTGGTGCCAGAGCAAGTCCATCCGCAGAAACAAATTCTGTCCAAGTTACGTATTCACCGTCTGTTTTATTATTTAAAAACTCTTCTTTAAATTTTCCTTCATTATCAAAAATATCAGCACCTCCATATTTAGAATATTTCACAAACATACGTCGAAAAGCCGTGTCGGTGACATCTGCCATCGGCGCCATTGCAAGAAACGGTTTACCTTCTTTTTTCCAAAATCCAAGATTCATAAGGGGAGTGTAGCACAAATTTTTAAGTTCCTGAAGAACTTAAAAATTTGTGCTGTTCTAGGCGTTCCAAATAAAAACTAAAAAATATTCATGGATTCCCGTCTACACGGGAATGACAGAGGGTTATGGACTTAGATCCCCGGGAATACCCGAGGATGACAATACGGGGGATAATCAGTGTTATGTGTTATATATTATGTGTTATATGTTCCCCTTATTCACTGTCCAAACTCACAACATCCCCGGGGTTTACTTCACCTCGAATAATCTTATCTGCAATAGAGGCTTCGATTTTTTCTTGAATATATCTGTTCATTGGGCGAGCGCCAAAAGCCATATCCATTCCCTGCTTTGCAACAGAAGAAATTAATTTATCTGTAATACTTATTCCAATCCCCTTTTCTTTTAGTCTGTCCTCGAGCTTAATTAGCATAAGCCCAGCTATCTTTTTCAAATCTTCTTCGCCAAGTGGACTAAACAATATCGTCCCGTCAAAACGGTTTATAAGTTCTGGTTTAAATATTCCATGCTCGACAATCGACGATATTATTTCAACTTTTTTATTCACAAGACTTTCTCCGCGTTTTACATAATCAAAAATCAAATCACTTCCGGCGTTTGATGTTGCAATAATTATTGCATTTCGCACATTTACTTTGTTACCATCCATATCTGAGAAAAATCCTTCATCTATAATTTGTAGGAATAAGTCGTGAACATCTTTATTTGTTTTTTCAAACTCATCTAAAAGTAAAACCGAATATGGTTGTTCTCGAAGTTTTTTTGAAAGAAGCCCAGAGCGACCTTCTTCAAAAGAGCCGATGAGTCGCTTCAAAGCGTCATTAGTTTTATATTCTGACATATCAAAACGAATAATAGAGTCTTCAGAGCCGAAAAATGTTTGCGCAAGAGCTTTTGTGGTTTCTGTCTTCCCTACTCCAGTTGGACCCAAGAAAAGAAACGAGCCAATTGGTCGACGCGTATTGCCTACCCCAGCACGTGATCTTCGTAAAGAATTTGAAATCGCTTTAACAGCTTCATCCTGCCCAATAACTCTCTTATGTAAATCATTTTCTAAATTCAAAAGCTTTTCTTTTTCTTCCTCTTTGACTTCACCTTGTGCTATACCTGTCTTACTTTCAAAAAAAGAAAGTACGTCTTCTTTAGTGACATTTTTTTTATTTTTATGTTTAACATATGGCACGATTTCCATAAGAACATCACGAGCTTTACCATACAAAAAAGTTTCCGAAAAATATCTTTCCACACCTGTCACAATTGCCTGCAAAGCAGGATATGTTATAAAAACTTTTCTACTTGCCTCAATCGCGAGAACTTCATCTTCGAGAATTCTCGATACAGCATCCTTATCTTTCTCTTTAACATCTATTTTTTCAAAAAATGAAAGGAGTGTTCGATTTGGTTCGATAATCTTGTGGTATTTTTCTTTATCAGAAAGTGCAATTATGTGTAAATTTGGAGAATTAAAGAATGTGTTAAATATAGCAACAATGTCTGATTCAAAATTATGAGCAGTCTCAACAAGTAATGCAAAGTTTTCTACAGCAAGAATAACATTACCAACATCTCTCGCTTCTTGCAAAATTTTTATGAACACATTTTCAAAATCATCTTTACCGGCTATCCAGCTTAAAAGGTTTGTGACTTGAAGATAAAAAACTCTTTTCTTTTCTAATTCAGAATATGCATAACCTCTGTCTATTGCCATTCCCAGCATAGCGATTAATTCCGAAGAATTTTGCGGATCTTCGCTTATGATTATTGCATTTGCTCCCCCGCCTTTTACCAAAATTGTTTCAAGATTTTCAAATTCTCTTTTGTAAAAAACGAAAAGTGATTCATCTATTTCTCTATAAAAAGATTCATCTTGTATTGGGTTTGCATATTTCATTAAGGTCCAAGCTTTTCCATATGCCCAGTCGGCTCCAAGGCTTGGCACTCGGCCCATCACCTCTTTGCTCCAAAAACGTTTTTCTCGAGTCTCTCGATATCTCATTCTTGAAATCCAACCCACGACTCCATTCCACATTTTTTCTGTCACTCCATATGAAAAGAGAAATTGTGAAAATTCATTTGAAGCTAAATACAATGATTTTGCATAATCTGAAAATGTGACCATATCTGTCGAGGAAATGATGTCAAAAGTTTCAACACTAATTTTTTCTTTTCGCATAGTCAAGAATCTGGAAATTTCATCTTCGGGAATATCAAGCCTTTCAAGAGCAACAGCACCGAGGGGTGAATAAATAAAACCAAGAACAATATCATCTTTAGGTGTTGTAAAAATAATTTTTGAAACATCATAAGTGACAGGAAAAAAGGCTTCACTATTTTTTCCTGCATTATGAGCAACAGCGAGTTTAAAAATATGTGAGTAGTAAAACATTTCCACCAAGCACATTTTTATTGCCATCAATGACAAAAGCAGAAAAACTCCTCTGAATTTAAAAATATGTAAAGCTACATATTCTGGAGGAAAAAGAATTGCAACTCCAAAAAGTATAGCACCGTACAATGTTATCTTTCTCCATATAGCCCTTGTCTTAACACTCATAAAATTATCCAACATATACGCTGGTCGATAATTTTCAGCAAATTTTCCTAAATCTTTATATTTCATAATTTCTAATTAAAAAGAGCACTGATTCCAAGAACAGCAAGCCCAATAAGAATAAAAGGAATAAATATCCAAATGAAGAAACAAATAGCAATAACAAAAAAAGCTATCAGAAAACAAACAAGAGCAAAAAAGAGGAGAATTAGTCTCATTATTATTCCGACTATTCTCATCAAGGTATTAACAAGAAAAGTAGATGTCCAATCTTCAATATCTAAACTTTTCTTATATTTTTCACCCATTCTTTGCCAAGGAGAGAAAAAAGTGCGGAATGTATCTGGTACAGAAAAGAAATGCCAAAGAAACCAAAAAATATTTCCATCAATTCTCACCATATCAACAAAGGCAGTAGAATAATGCCAGCGCAAATATATTGGAAAGAGTTTTATAGCATTCATACTTTAGTATTATACTTCCATTCGCTAAAAACGTCATCTTTTTGATGTCATTTAGTGTCATTCCCGCGGAGGTTGAAATTCTGGTGAGTACCAGAATGAAAAAGCTTTTCAGAATTTTTGTGAGAGAAGCGAAACAAAAAATCGAAAAGGTGTACTGCGACAGTAGGTCGGGAATCCAGTCGGTAAAAATTCGAAGCACGAAATCCGAAATCCGAAACAAATTCAAAAACCTAAATATTCACCCTTCAAAATTTTTGCCATCACAATTTCTTTTTACAAAGAAATTGCAGGGCTGGAAGCCAATGGTAAAAACTTAGTAGGGTAAAAATTCTAAACAAATACATTCAGACTGGATTCCTGCCTCCGCAGGAATGACAATTACAATTTTGGTAACGTTTTGGCTTTATAGTAAACCTTATTACCAAACCTCATATCAATATAATCTAAAGTGCTTAATGTTGAAGAAGAAAGTTGTTGGCTTTTGAAAACTGCATCCAAATTATTGTACATATCATCGTACGAAATATTTTTATTTAGCAATATTTTAGTACCAGAAGAAAGAAGTAAATCAAAATCCCCCACATCTTTTAATTCAACTCCCACAATATCAAGTCCGAGTTTGCTTCCTGCTTGTTTTATAAAGGACACAAATATTGAAAAATCTTGCTTTGTGAATATTTGAGCACCCATTGGATTTTCTTGATTTAACTTGCCTTTGTAAATAAAATATACATTACCAGAAAAATATGGCGCCTCTGCAAAAACTACACCTGTACTATCCACAAAAAAACACCACGGCAAGGCCTCGTCCCCATTATCCTGACACCAAAGTGTCTCAGGCTTCCTTTCAACGATTTTTACATAAACTTTGCCAAAGCCCTCCCTACCAACATCTAAAGAATATATGCCAGGGAATTTTTGCACTAAAAGATTATTTAATTTATTTACTGAATATAGAAAAGTGTTTGATTTTGGGATGAGCCAAAGATAATTCCCAGAAAGAGTTCCCCTCACAGTATCTTCCACTTCCTTTTTATCGATTATGCTCACACCTTCAATGTTTGTTTCTTTTATTTGAATCGAATCCATGCGTAGCAAAAATACAACCCCAACAATAATTAATATCGTAAGAATACCAAAAATCAAAGTCATTCTTTTTGCAAAGCTACGACGTTGCTCTTGCACTTCCGGTGATCTATATTTGATCCGAGACATTTTTTTCCTTTGGAGCTTCTATTACACTTTTACCCATGTATTTTTGTAGCACTTCTGGAATTTTAATTGAGCCGTCTTCTTGTTGATTATTTTCCATTATGGAAATTAATGAACGCGGTGTTGGAATTGCAGTACAGTTTAAGGAATGAACAAATCGCATTTTACCTTCCGCATCTCGATAGCGAATGTTTAATCTTCGAGCTTGGAAATCGTGGAAGTATGATGCTGAACTAATTTCTCTATATGTATTTTCTGAAGGAATCCAAAGATTGATGTCATATTTCTTTACTTGCCCTAGGCCAAGGTCTCCACCGCAGTTTGCTACTGTATGATATGGAATTCCAAGACTTTGCACAAAAGCTTCTGTGTTTGCATTTATTTCCTCATGAAATTTTACAGACATTTCGTGACTTGCTTCGCAAAGGATAACTTGCTCGAGTTTGTAAAATTCATGCACTCGCATCAAACCTTTTGTGTCCTTTCCATGGCTTCCTGCTTCTCGTCTGAAACATGGAGAAAATGAGAGTATTTTTTTTGGAAGTTCTTTTATATCAATCACTTCGTCAGAATAATAATTCATTGTTGCAACCTCGGCTGTACCAGCTAAATAATCACTGTCTTGTGTTTTATACAAATCTTCTTCACCTTGAGGAAGGTAGCCTGTGCCGAGCAGGGATTCCCGCCTTACAAGAGAAGGTACGATCATTGGGTCGAGCCCTCGTGCTGTAAAGAAATCCATACCATATTGCCAAATAGCAAAAGATAATTTTGCTCCATCATTTTTCAAAAAATATCCACGGAAGCCCGAAACTTTTACACCTCGTTCGAAATCGGCCATATCATGCATAGCAGCAAGTTCAATATGAGTTCTTGGCTTAAATGAAAATTGTGGAATTTCTCCCCAAGCTTTCACTTCCTGATTGTCAGCATCACTTTCACCTTCTGGTACTGTCATGTCTGGAATGTTTGGCACTTGCACCATAAGTTTCTGCCATTCACCCATCACTTCTTTTAATTTTTCTTCTTCTTTTTGCAATTCATTTTTAACAAGTTGCATTGCGTATACAAATTTTGCTTTCTCTTCTTCAGGAGTTCCGACGATCTTTCGACTTACGTCATTTTGTTCAGCTTTTTTCTTTTCGATGGAAGCAAGAAGTTCACGACGTTTGTCGTCGACTTCGATAAGAGCATCAACGTTGAAGTTCATATGCTTCTTTTCTGCACCCTTTGTAATAAGCTCTTTATTTTCCCTGATGAATTTGATGTCTAACATGTTTTTAGTGGCTAGTTAATAGCTTTTATAAATATACCAGAGTTTGGAGAATTGGGCTAGCTGTGTAATATGAATTATGAATTAAGAATTAGGAATTAGGAATAAAATACACAAAGAAAAAACCTGCAAACCATAAAGGTAGCAGGTTTGCAGAGGTTAATCCTCGACTAGTCCTGGAGGAGCATTATCTTCAGGTGTCAAAAGAGCAATAGGTATGCGTGCTGGCACATCAATCCAGTGGCCATTAAAACCACCAGTGAGATGAATAAGCACAGAACCATTTCCTCCTTCACGTGGAGGTGAAAGCAAACGATCGCCAGTGGCCAAGATATCACCTTCCTGCAAAGCTCCGGGTTGAGCCAGACGAGTTGTTCTTAAGCGATTTTGACCTGATCCACGATTTTGCACAAATTCCTCATAATTCATTGGCAGATGAGGATAAAGTTCCAGTCCCAAAAGACCTAGAATTGTAATCTTATCACCATCGACAGCAAGCTGTTGACGAATAATTTCAGCAGTAGTTTCCATTGCCCATTCAGTACCCATGCTTTTGCAATAACTCATGATATGCAAACCGTATGTACCCAACTCATTCATGTATGGACGAAGAGGCCTTCCGCCTTCCAGATCACAATAGTTAATAACTGCCAATTTAAGTACGGCAGGGTTTTCTTGCGCAAGCGAACGAAGTGTTCTGATTACTTCTACCTGCAAACTTACATATGGTGTCATAATTTCTCCTTCTATTTTTTTGGTTTCAAATCTAATCTACCTGTAGACTACGATATGATGATATTCCTGTCAATTTTAGCTGTGTCCAATATTCACGGTCGTGAATATTGAATACACATAAAAAATCAAATACATCTATACTGAACGATCGTTCAGTATAGATGTATATAAGGTTTTTGTGATATTAATTTGGTATAATTTTGTAATAGAAATATGAGTTGTGAGTTATGAGTCATGATTTTCATTCTTAATTCCTAATTCCTAATTCTTAATTCAACCTTATGAAATTCGAACTTAAAAAACTATCACGTGAGGAAATTCCGGAAAGTTTAATGGAAATTCCACAGCCACCAGAGCAAATGTATTTGGTGGGAAATATGCCGACAGAAGGCAATAGGCTTTTGGCTGTTGTGGGCTCTAGAAAATATTCAAATTACGGAAAAGAAGTTTGTGAAAAATTAATTGAAGGACTTGCGGGACAACCTGTCACAATACTTTCGGGCCTCGCTCTTGGTATCGACTCTATCGCCCACCGCTCTGCGCTTGCAAACAATATTCAAACAATCGCCATCCCCGGCTCGGGTTTGGATGAATCAGTACTATACCCTACTTCACATTTAAATCTTGCAAAAGAAATTGTTGAGCGAGGTGGAGGTTTGCTTTCTGAATTTGATCCTAAGTTTCGCGCAACTCCATATAGCTTTCCACAGAGAAATAGAATTATGTCAGGGCTCGCACACGCAGTGCTTGTGATTGAAGCAGAAAAAAAATCTGGAACGCTGATAACCTCTCGACTTGCCACCGATTATAATAAAGACGTTCTTGCTGTCCCGGGAAATATTTTTTCAAAAACTTCAGAAGGTCCACATATGTTAATTCGACTTGGTGCCACACCCATCACTTGCGTTAATGATTTGCTCGAAGCCCTTCACCTCGAGCCTGAACAACAGAAATTAAATTTTGAAGAATGTACCGAGGATGAATTGAAAATTTTAAATTTACTTGATTCACCAATTTCTCGCGATGAACTATTTACAAAAATTGAAATGCCAATTCAGGAATTAAATTCAATTTTGATGATGCTGGAGATTAAGGGGTTCATTAAGGAAAATCAGGGAATGATTTTCCGGAATTAAGAATTAGGAATTAAGAATTATGAATGAGATACATAAGGGACTTTTCCTTTGGAAAAGTCCCTTATGTGTTCCATGTTATATGTTATGTATTCCATGCGCAGATTGACAAATCCCCTCCACCATGGCAATATCTAGAACAGAAAGAGGAGCGGTTTCCTCGACACAGTATCAACTACAAAAGCATATGGCGAAAACAAAACTTAAAATTGGCGACCATTTCTTTGATGGAGACAAGTATGGATTAGTCATTTCATCAAAAAAAGCAGTGTTTATTGAAGCAAACCTTGATGATTATGATGTAAGCGTGGGACAACTACCAAAATCCTACGAGGTCAATGTCATACTCTGTAAGCCGGTATATTTAGCATTCAAGGCTTTAAGAAAAGTCCTCGACATTTAATAGAACACCTCAGTAATCGAACTATCTGTGGTGTTTTCTTTTTCTTAAGTTGACAAATCCCCTCCCTGCTGGCAATATCAACTTCAGAAAGAGGAGCGGTTTCCTCGAAGAACAAAATAAAAGAAAACAAAAATATGGCCGAAGAATTTTTTAGCGAGTGGATTGGCAAACGCGTTGTACTTCGCACGACGGATAAAAACTCAATCGCTTACGTTGGTACGCTTAAAAAATCAACAGGCACAACCGTCATGTTGACTGAAGTCACACCCCGACTAGAAACGCGACACCTTCCTGACATGACCGTGAATGTCGCAAATCATCCTTGGGAATCACTCACATTAGTCGCTGGCTCATATGAGGATCCTAGTCAACCTAAAGACTAGAATTTAACACCGTGCACATTTTTATGTGTATGGTTTTTCTTTTATTTATGAAGGAAATGTGAAAAGATAATTATGGCAAAATTTGCTTTTATACATATATATGTGTAATACTCTTAACTAACGACTGAATTACCTACATTGTTGAATATCAATTAGCATAGATCCCCGGAGTACCGAGGACGACAAAAAATATAGTCGTTTCACTTCTTATTTTTTTGTCGTTTTTAAATTTTACATTTTTAATTTTACATTTGAAACATGAAACTATTAATCGTTGAGTCGCCTGCGAAGGCGAAAACAATTTCAAAATATCTTGACGGCGCTTACGAAGTAAAAGCGTCTGTTGGTCATATTCGTGATTTGCCAAAAAGTAATAAAAAAGCTATCGACATTCCTGCTGGCTTTGTCCCCCACTACGAAATTTCAAAAGGCAAAGAACATGTTGTTGCCGAAATTCAAGCTCTAGCAAAACACGCAGATGAAATCATCCTTGCAACTGACCCCGACCGAGAAGGTGAGGCTATTGCTTGGCACCTCGCACAAATCATTGAAAATGATTTGGCGAAGTTGAAAGTTAAAAGTAGAAAGTTAAAAGGAAAAATTC
>CAZGFB010000026.1:0-9875 GCA_964525175.1 uncultured Candidatus Saccharibacteria bacterium
CAAATTGAGTTAAAAAAGTTGGGACATAAACAGAAAAAGCTTTTGGTCTTAAGTATGAACCCCAAGCCATATATATAAGAGGGAAGGCCACAGCAACTTTTAAAATAAGGTACGAAATTTTTTCTTTACTCATCCCGTTAGAAATTTATTAATTAATATCCTCACAAACAATATAAATATTACACGCAATTATCCCGATGCTAGAAATTATACCTATGATAAATCTCTAACGGGACTCATGGATACATTATGACATATTTTAGAATGGAGTACCATTCTCGCGGACTAACGCAAACTAGACACAGACGACGCAGACTTAAAATTTCATAATTATAATATTTAATTTTAAAAAAATTCGATAAAATATTAAATACTGATATAATATATTAATGATTATCAAAAAAATCTTGCTATCTTTATTAATAGTTGTTGTTTCATTAGCTATACAAATATTGATTTCAAATGCGATGTGGCAACCCTTGCTTTCATATCTAAGATCTCTAAATTTTGATCCTATGAACATTATGTTTATTATGTATGGTATAAAAGCGGTTATTTTAATTGTGCTTGTGGTGGGACTTTCAAGTTATTTTGGGGTGTATAAAGTGAAGGGTGTTGGAAAGTAGGTTAAATAAAAATCCTGAGAATTTCTCAGGATTTTTATTTTGCGGAGACGGAGGGATTCGAACCCTCGAGGGGATTTAACTCCCCTACAACTTTAGCAAAGTTGCTTATTCAACCACTCTAACACGTCTCCAACCCAGCAAATGTATCATATTTTTTATTAGTTATCCACCACACAAATACTTGCATAATCTTCCCAACTTGCCCCAAAAGCTAAATTATGTGTTATCATAGTATGCATAGTAATAGTTAACATAAAAACACATGCCAAAAGCAACTTCGGCTTTTATGAAGCCAATGAATATAAGTGAGGATTTAGCAAAGGTTGTAGGTAAGGGCCCAATGCCAAGATCAGAAGTCGTAAAGGCTCTATGGGTATACATCAAGAAGAATAAACTTCAGGACCCAGAGAAGAAGCGAAACATTGTAGCTGACGAAGCTCTAAAGAAAGTTTTCGGAGGTAAAGCAGTTGTAGATATGTTCGAAATGACAAAGCTCGTTTCAAAGCATCTTTCATAATCTGAAAATACAAAGAATAAATAAAACCGGCTATAAGCCGGCTTTATTTTATATATACAAAAAAACTTGGTAAAATTCCTATAAAATGATATATTCTCATAGTGTTAAGGGGTGATATAAAATATATTGGAGAGGTAGACAAGTGGTTTACGTCAGCGGTTTACTAAACCGCCGACCTGTAAAAAGGTCCGGGAGTTCGAATCTCCCCCTCTCCGCCAACACAATTTTTTATCGGTGTCAACCCACTTGCCTGAGTAGGTGGTGCGACTCAGATGCCTAAAATTGTAACAAAAAATGCACGAGATGATCGTGTATTTTTTGTTACTTAATATTTCGTGATATTATATTAATAATATGAAATTACTTTTAACCTTAAATGGTATTACTAACACAGAATTAGAAAGAGCTTTTTCTGATTTGATAGAAAACAGATCAAATTTAAAAATTGCACTAATTCCTACCGCAGCTGATCCAATAGACTGGATAAAAAGCGAACTCCCAGGTTATGATGTTGTTCCTAAAATTAACGAGAGTAAACTCGAACAAAATTTACAGTGGCAAGAAAAATGGAAGGCACCGAATTTTATTCTGGTCGCATCACCCTCACACCCATTACTTCACCCTTCAGTCTTGCGATGAGCAATACTTGGAGATATGAGATCAATCCTCGCACTGGAGATCTGGTCTTGAATCGTAATGGTTTGACCATAGAATCAAACATCAAAACCGTTCCGACCGATGCGGCCAAGATGGATGATAACGAGCGAGGTGCCCTACAGATGTTCTGTGTTCTATATTTTGAACGCTACTTGTCGACGCGAGATGAGCATGCACCAACTCTGGAAACTGAGCTTGAAGTGGATGACCATATTGGTCGCTATCTTTTGGATCCGGTTCTCATAGCCAAGTTCAAACCTCTTGTCGCTCAAAGGACAACGCTCTCTGCGGTCGTCCCTCCAATCGGAAGTGCGAAGTAGCTCTGAACTCGTGCTGTATAGGTAGCGCCCACCTTCCTGAAACTGAAATTGTGGGAAGACTGTCACAAAATTAAGTGGCAGTCTTTTATTTTTAATCTAATAAAGTAAGCAGTTTATCCTTATACACTATTCTAGATCTTAAATTCGCCAGCAGTTCTCTTTTTTCAGTAACTGCTCCCTCTTTGAGAATATATTTTGCATAGTTTCGTATATCGGTATCCTTTCTGTTGCCGACTTTGTCAGTGCTACCGAGTACTGATCTCTGGAAAATGTTAAATCTTGCGATTTCGTCCTCCAACTTTTGTCTCATACCCAATTCATTGATGTTAACCTTATCTAGTATTTTTAACATTTCAATAATTAAGTCTTCCTCTCGTATATATTTGTTCTTGCAATTTCTATCTCTTGATCTCGCACATGAATAGTAGACGTATTTTGCATGCGTACCGTCTTTCAGTTGTTTCCATTTTTCCTCGGCTGATATGCCTGAGCTACAATATCCGCAAGTAAATAATTTAGTGAATGCGAATTCTTTGTTATCTCTTTGTATGTTGTCACGTTTCATTTGTGACTGAGCTTGGTCAAATAGTTCTTTGGTTATTAATGGTTCATGTTTTCCTGTATACCAGTTACCACTGTCTTTTGGGTATTCAAACATTCCATAATAGAAATGACTTTCTATTATTCTATATACTCCTGCGAGTGTCAGAGGTTTGTTGCCTCTGGTATAGAAATTGGCTTCAAACCTGAGCCAGTTGTATATCTTTCTTCCACTCAGTTTTTCATAAGCCACCTTCTCAAATATTTTCTTTACGATTGGTGCTCGTAGCTCATCTACTACTAACTGGCACTTCTTGTCGATGTTTCTTTGATTGAGATATCCGAGTGGTGCCACTCCTGGCCACAAACCCATCTCTACTCTAGTTCTCAGTCCTCGTTTTACGTTTATTCCTCGATTGTCATTCTCTAGTTTTGCTTGCGATCCGAGGATCATCAGAAGAAATTTCTCATTTGGATTGTTAGAGAATGTTTGCCCGAATGTCCTGATTTGCAGGAGCTTGCCCGCATCCATTAAGTCTACAATCTTTCCAAGATCACCCGCGTTTCTACTGATACGGTCTGGTGCCCATGTGAGTATTGCGTTGTACTTTCCAGCTCTTAGTTCCTCAACTATCTCATTGAACACTGGTCGCTGTCCTGTTTCTTTAGCTGAATGACTTTCTCGCTTCATACAGACGATCTCCAAGCCCTCTCGTTCTGCCAGTTGGAGCATCTCTTTTATTTGACTATCTATTGAAAGGACTTGTCGTTCCTCGCTTTCTGTCGATTTTCTTGCACAAAGGCAGTATTTCGGGCTTGTAATTACTTGCTCTTTTTGGGCTAGTTCATAGCCTATTGGTGCTGTTGTTTTCATACCTACATTGATGACGCAGACTCCTAAGGAAGTCTAGGCGTCTCAAGTGCTAGAGGAGTTGGTAAGTTTTATAAATATAGATAGCTACTGTAATACACTAAAGCAGTTCTCTTATTGCTTTGTTATGATCTAATTTGTAACCTCCTTCCTTTACGAATTCAAACATGTCTTTCAAGAACCCTGTCATATTTTCGTTTGTAATCTCTATAGCAACTTCTTCTTTCCAGTTGATAATCAATGTAGTTGTTTTAAAGATCCAGATCTCCGCATCATAATTAAAAAATTCGTCAGAAAATACTGTATAGTCTGCCATTCGTCCCTCAAGACTTTTTACGGCTTCAGCATGCTTTTCAGGGTTTTCTCTTATTTCCTCTTTATATGAATCATAAGCACTGCGATTAAGCATCCCATCGAGAATAATATGATTTTTCTTTATTGTTTCATTAAATTCAGTTAGTTGTTTTGGTGATATTTTTTCAATTAGATTATTCCAAGATCTATGGTGTTGAATGGCCCGTATTCGTTCATTTGCATTTTCAGCAGCGATTCTTTTGTAGGCAGGAATTATCTCACTTGTTCCAACATGAATAATAAACTCATCTTCTTTTGATAATTTAATTTTTGCACCTCTCTTGTCTTTATTTGAGATCTCAATTTCTTCAAGGGTTTTTTGAAATCTTTCTGAAAGATCCCCAAGTGTTAGTGCTGTATATAAACTTCTCTTGCCCCTTGTTTCAATTTTTACTAATCCCTTAACAATAAGATTTTTAATAGCGTGATTTATACCCGTTCGAGAGAGTGAGGTCTCTTTTGCAATATTTTGGACACTTTTTGCCACTTGAAGAGTATTTAATATGTCCGTTTCTGTATTAGTTAGGCTGAGTATTTTAAATGATTTATCTTTCCAATTCATATACAAAGTATACATTTTGACTATAAAATAGTCAAATATTTCCATTAAAATATCTATATTTTAATGGGCTTAAAGCCATAATGAGACAAAATTATCAATTTGACAAGACTGACTTAGTGTTTTCTGCTAAAATATTCTCAGATTAAAGTTGTTTCAAATTAAATTCTCACCTTACTACTAAAATGAAAATTGGATTAGATTTTGACGGAGTCTTCTGTAATGCAGAAACATTGATTCGAGATGGGGCAAATAAACTTTTTGGAGTCGATCTTCCAGAAAACAAAGTTATGGAAAAGGATGCAATAGAGTCGGGTTACTTAACACAACAAGAGTTTAATAGACTCAAAACTGTTGTTTTCGGTAATGCTTCACAAGACCTTGCGATGAATCCTGTCCACGGAGTTGATTTTGCCTGTCGAACACTTATTCAACGACAACATCAACTTCAAATCATTACCAAGAGAAGCTCAGGAGTCGAAGCTGTGCAGAATTTCTGTAAAATGATAGGGATTCAAATTCCTATCATCGGAATGAACCCTGGGCAACCAAAATCTTCTGTGGCTGAAGGGTTAGATATTTTTTTGGATGATTCACCAAATATCTTGGACGATCTATCTGATGTCGTGCCATCAAGGTTTCTGTTTTCTTGGTCGTACAATCAAAATTCTCAACCTAAAAACGTAAAAAGAGTTGATTCTTGGCTGGATTTTGTCCTTCAGGTTGGATAGGTAAATTAGAATGGCAGTATCCCTGCTCGGTTTGGAGGTTAACCGTAAAATCTCCACTGTCTCGAGATGTGTGTCTCGACTGATGATTCCGAAAGGATGAAACAGTAACTTGTACTTTAAAACAAAACGACAATCTTATGAAATTGATTCTGCATATTGAGCAGTTATATATTACTTTGAATCCTTGCCCAGCAACTCACAACAGCCCTTCTGACGACAGAAGTGGTCTTGGTCCAGCAGGACAATCAAGATTTCTTGTTTCCGTATTTCTTCCCGAAGAAAACACGAGAATATTTTTCGTCAATCTTCTGGATGAATGGGAAGGAGTAGAGGTCTATTTCCTCAAAGAAGAAATTAAGGGTGACGAGCAAAGCACTCTCGAAGGATTTGAGATTAAGAACAGTGATTATGGTGATATCGATCTTGACATCATAAAATTTACTCGCAAATCACCAAACAAAGCTATCGCCAGATATGGTTCAAAAAATCAATGGCATGAATGGCGTGGTTGGAAAGAGCAGGGTCCAGTAATGATGTAAATGGTATTATAAGTACTAGGTTCGGGATCAACCTTTAAAATCTCTTCGTATCCTGCTTGTCCTAAAATACGCAGGACTGATGAGCTCCAATTAGAGCGAAACGGATAAAAGTGTTATTATTAGAAATATTAAAAGTAATTAATTTATTAAAAATGAAGAAGAAAATATTAATAGGTGTAGCGATTGTGGTTATCATTTTATTAGCAGTTTTTCTAAACTATAATCAAAAACCAAACACGCAAGGACTGAAGGTTGGAGCAATCATGTCTCTTACCGGAGACTTCGGTGCTGTAGGTGAAAACACCTTGAAAGGAATGAAGGTCGCACAAGGAATTTATAAGGAAAAAACTGGCAATCAGGTTGATTTGGTTGTTGAGGATGATGGGGGTGATGGAGCAAAAGGTTTGAGTGCTTATCGAAAACTTACCACTCAAGATAACGTAGGTGGATTGATAAACTTCTTTACAACTACAATGGATTCAATCTATGAACCATCAAAGAGTGCTAATTTTCCTATAATGATGGTTGCTTTTCAGGCGAACAACGTTGCAGACGATCAAGTGTTTCAGATGACTCAAGGAAACGACAATGTATGGGACAGATTTAGTACATATATTAAAGGTGCTGGTTTTAATGAATCAAAAGTGGTTGTTGTTCACTCTATTGACGCGGCACAAGATTCTTTTGCTAAAGCTTTCGTGAAAGAGTACGACAAACCAGCTACAACAATTGTTGCATCTTCAGATAAGAACGCTCTTAGATCTGACGCTGCAAAAATTGCGGCTCTTAAACCTACAACAATTGTATTTATTATGACACCAGAAAATGGAGCAATTCTTACTAAAGAATTACTACCACTAATTGATGCATCGACACAGCTTGTGTATGATATTCAACTAACAACAGGTACTTCATATTATGAAACACAGCTTGGAAATGGTCTCTCAAGAATAAATGGAGCAATTGCTTTAGGAATGGAAGGAGATCTTAATTCTTCTGAATATAAAGAGTTCTATAATGCATATAAAAAGATGTATCCAAACGAAGAGCCGGGTTTTCTAGCTGATTATGGATATGATACTTTTATGACTTATGTAAATAGCTATAATATCGACAAATCAAATTGGATATCTAATCTTAAAGATACAGATACCAAGGGTGCTAGTGGTGTTGTTAAATTCGACAAAAATGGTATCCGTATACCTCCTCTAGTAATCAAAAAAGTTACTGATGGTAAGTTACAGACCGTTAGTCGATTACCTCTTTAGGATTTAATTCCGATAAAAACACCACGTAAAAGTGGTGTTTTTATTTTAGGTATTTAAGTAATCTCGATATGTGCTAAAATTGTATATAATTATGTCAATAATTCCTCAACTTATACTCAACAGCCTCATTGCAGGTTCAATCTATTCTCTAATTACACTAGGATTCAATCTTATTTATGGTACTACAAAATTTTTCAACATGGCTCATGGAGTTATTGCTGCCATAGGAGGATATGTTGTTTTCTATTTTAATACTTCATTAGGCATACCAATAATCCCGAGTGTTTTAATTGGTATATTATTTGCAGGTTTTTTTGGTTATGTAATAGATAAAATAATCTTTAAAACACTTAGAGATAAAAAAGCCTCAGGAATGATTTTTCTAGTTGCCTCAATTGGCATAATGACAGTGCTTCAAGCTATTATTGCAATTATTTTTGGTAGTGAGTTTCACACCCTCACAGGAGGAGGCCTCAAAATTTATAAAATATTTGGAGGTGTTGTAACACAAATGCAAGTCATTATCTTCATTACTTCTATTTCTATAATATTTGGACTCAAATTTTTACTCAGATGTACTCGCTTTGGTAAATCTGTAAGGGCGGTAAGTGACAGTGATGAAGTATCAGAAATAGTCGGAATTGATACTAACAAGATAATCGGGAGAATTTTCTTTATTGGTTCAGCAATCTCTGGATTATCTGGAATTCTAATAGGATTTGATACGGGTATCGAGCCTGGTATGGGTATGTCTCTTCTTTTAAAGGGTGTGATTGCATCAATTGTGGGAGGTGTTGGGAATGTTTACGGTGGTGTATTAGGTGCATTCTTTCTAGCATTTGTTGAGAATTTTTCAGTATGGGGATTGTCGGGAGAATGGAGAGATGCTATTGCATTTGGTGTTCTATTAATTTTTCTAATCTTTAGACCTAACGGTATATTAAAAAAATAACATGGAATATTTTATACATTTAGCAGTCATAATTTCAATATATGCAATGCTCGGTTTGTCTTTAAATCTTGTTGTTGGATATACTGGATTATTATCAGTTACTCAAGCAGCTTTTTTTGGGCTTGGTGCGTACACAACGGCAATTCTTCTTTCTTATCATGGTGTAAATTTCTTTATATCAATTCTAATTGGTATTATTATTTCTGGTATTACCGCTCTTATGGTTGGAAAAGTATTATCAAAGTTTAAAGGAGATTATTTTGCTCTCGGATCTTTTGGTTTTAATATAATTATATTTAGTGTTTTTTTAAATTGGCAAAGTTTAACAAGAGGACCTTTAGGTATTCCTAGTATAGGTCGTCCAGAATTATTTGGCTTTATTTTTTTAAATAATTTATCTTTTTTACTTCTCACTCTGTGTTTTGCATTAATAACCTATTTTATCTCGAAATTTATTGCCAGATCTTCTTTTGGTCGAGTATTAAAAGCTATTCGGGAGGATGAACGAGTAATTTCAATATTTGGATACAAAACTCATTATTATAAACTTACTATTTTCGTTATCGGTGCGGCTATTGCCTCAGTAGCAGGATCTTTTTTTGCAAGCTACATAACATTTATTGACCCTTCCTCTTTTAATCTTAATGAATCTATTTTTATTCTATCAATCATCATTCTTGGTGGACTGGCAAACAACAAAGGGTCAGTACTGGGTGCAATTTTTCTTATTCTCTTACCAGAACTTTTAAGATTTGTTGGTTTCCCAACTGATGTTGCTGCTCAAATGAGACAAATCATATATGGACTTATACTAATACTCCTAATGATCTACCGCCCACAGGGATTAATCGGTGAATATAAAATATAAAATTATGTTTAAACTTGAAATAAAAAATTTATATAAACATTTTGATGGAATAAAAGCTGTTAATCACCTGTCGCTTTCCTTTGACTCAGGAAAAATAACTGGGCTTATTGGCCCAAACGGTTCAGGCAAGTCAACTCTCATAAATCTACTTACTGGATTTATTCCATATGATTCAGGCTTTATTATAATTGGAGAAAAAACAAAGCTTTCTCGAATGAGACCTTATGAAACAGCTTCTTTTGACATTACTCGAACCTTTCAAGATGTTCGATTGTTTGAGCAGATGTCAGTACTCGACAATGTGTTAGTGGTACTTACTGAGCGAAGTGTATTGGGTTCTATTTTTGAAACCCACAAACAATATCACCTAGATAAAGCAAAAAGTGTTTTGGAAAAAGTAGGGTTGTGGGAAAAAAGAAACGAACTAGCCATCAACCTTTCATATGGACAGAGAAAACTTTTAGAAATTGCTCGTGCTCTTGCCATGGATGTTAGTGTTTATTTCTTTGACGAACCTTTTGCTGGTCTTTTTCCTGAAATGATAAAAATTGTAAAGTCTATATTGTGTGAGCTTCGTGATTCTGGAAAGACGGTCATACTAGTTGAACACAATATGGAAATTATTAGAGAGTTGTCGGATTACTGTATTGTTATGGATGATGGAAAACTTTTGGCGGAAGGAGTACCTGAAAAAGTATTATCAAGACGTGATGTAATTGAAGCCTACTTAGGTGAATAATATGAATAAAAATATTTTATTAAAACTAAATAATATACATGTTCACTACGGAGGTGTGAAGGCACTTGACGGAGCTTCTATTCAAATTGATGAAGGTGAGATCGTGGCTCTTATGGGTCCGAATGGTGCAGGAAAGTCAACAATACTTAAAACGATCTTTGCTCTTGCTCCTATCGAATCAGGAGAAGTGTTTTGGAATGGAGTAAAGATTGATCTCAAGCCACATGAAGTAGCGGAACTCGGTATCTCTTTTGTTCCGCAAGGAAAGAGGGTGTTTCCGAGCCTTATTGTTCGTGAGAACATAGAAATTGGAGGACATTCAATAAAAAGCCGA
>CAZGFB010000027.1:0-9874 GCA_964525175.1 uncultured Candidatus Saccharibacteria bacterium
TGGTGGTAACAAATTTGGCTTACGAAGCTGCTTTGGCTGTCCGCCAAGCTCAGGTGTATGGTATTTCTGTAAAGCAGACACTAACTGGCAATACGTTTGATGCACCGTATGGTGTGTGGTTTAGTTCAGCGAGTCCACAAAATTTTTATTTATTTTCAGATAAAAACTCCGATAAAAAATACGATTTAGATACTGAAAATGAAGAATCGTTTAGTATGAACGGCTCAAATGTGATAAGTGATTTTTGTATCACGGTTGGTGCAAATCAGACATGTAGTAAGGTTGGCGACCTAGATTCAATGTCAATAATTTTTAAGCGCCCAGAGCCAAATGCTTTAATTTATGGTTTTTTAGGTGGAAGCCAATACGGTCCAGCTAGCGAAGCCCAAATTATGTTTACTTCCGGAAGAGGGGACAAAACAGCTAGAATGACAGTTACAAATACTGGTCAAATATCTGTTGATTCGTGTAATAACCCTGCAAAAAATTCAAATCCATGTCCAACAAATTAAATTTAAAAACCCTCCAAAATTTTCTTGCCCTTCTAAATTTTATTAAAAAAAATTTTGTAGGGTGCCATTGTATTTTCTTTAAAAAAGAAAATACAGGAATTTCACGATGGCAAAAACTTCTTGACCACCTAACTTTTTCTAAAAGTTTGGACGGTAGTAGGGCAAGGAAAACTACTTTCGGTTTCACTTTGATCGAAATGATGGTTGCTGTTTCTATTTTTGCGATTGTGGTGATGATTTCAATGACTGCAATTTTGTCAGTTGTGGATTCAAATAAAAAAGCACAATCTTTAAAATCTGTTATGAACAATTTAAACTTTGCCCTTGAAACAATGACAAGGTCTATAAAGACAGGAGAAAATTTGGTTGTAATTAACGTAAATCGAGTGCAAATAATAGATCAGAATGAAAATAATGTTATATATTCCTTAGGAGATGGGGGTTATGCTAATAGAATCGTTCGTATAGTTGGTGGCAATGTTGAACCAATAACAGCACCAGAAGTAGAAATTAGTAATTTAAAGTTTATCGATGGAACTGGTACTGGTCAACCTAGCGTGGTTATGATAGTGCAAGGAACAGTAAAAATGAGTGAAAGAGTGAGCTCAGATTTTAGTATTCAAACAACAGTTACACAGCGATTACCTGGGAATTAAATAAAATTATGAGAAATATATTTAGAAAAAAGAATAATGAAAGATCGAGAGCCTTTACTCTAGTTGAAACTCTTATTGCTATATCTATCCTCATGCTGTCTATTACAGGCCCACTTTATTTTGCCTCTGAAAGTTTGAAAGCTGCTGTATATGCCAGAGATCAAATCACAGCTTTTTATTTAGCCCAAGATGCATTCGAGCAAATTCATAAAATTCGTGATGATAATATATATTTTGATGGGGCTAGCTGGTATACAGGTCTTGATGATTGTACAGCAGATGAAACCTTATGTAGAGTAAATACAACAGGACTTCTCTATGCTGTTGCGGCAAGTCCGTCAAGCGATGATTATTTTTTGTATTTAAATGAGGAAAGTGGTGAATATTCACATCAAAGCAGTGGAGGCACTAAAACCATATTTCAAAGAAAGGTAAAAATTGAGCCAAATGATAATTCTGATTGGGCTTCTGCTACAGAAATGAAAGTTACTGTGACGATTGAGTGGAATAGTAGAGGGACAGTTAGAGCTTTTACCGCTTATGAATTTCTAAGGGCATTGAATTAAAATTATGAAAAAATAGCAAAATAAAAAATTAATTTTCTGTCATTCCTGCGGAGGCAGGAATCCAGTCTGAAGAATTCTGAATTCAAACTTGGATCCCCGTTGCTACGAGGATGACAGGGGATGAGGGTCATCAAAATGTAAAATGAAAAACATAAATAAACAACAAAAAAACAATTCAGCCTTTACTGTTCTTTTTGCTGTGATTGTATCTAGCCTTATCCTAGCCCTCGGGCTTGGGATTGTGGCTATTACAATGAAGGAAGTGAAGCTTTCGGGTGCCGGCAGAGATTCCCAGCTTGCTTTTTATTCAGCCGACTCAGGTTTGGAATGCGCAATGTATTGGGACCTTCGTGGAGACTTTTTTGCGACTTCATCAGACAGTTCTCCTCAAGGGATTAAATGTAATAAATTAGCAACAACAACTACAATATTACCGTCAGGAGCAAACTCTGCCACTTCCACGTTTAGAATGTGTATGGGGATTAAAGGTGCGGTAGGGTCTGAAGTTTGTGACGATACAAAACCTTGTGCAGATGTGGCTGTAAGTAAAGTCACAGAAAGTGGTACCACCACTACAGCTATAGACTCTCGTGGTTATAACTCTTGTGACGCGAATAATCAACGTCGCCTTGAACGCGGATATCGTGTAGTATATTAGTATGGTTAAGCAGATACCTGAAAATATTAAAGAACGAGCCTCTAAGCTACGAAGGCTTATTTCGCTTCATTCACATAAATATCACACTTTAGATGAGCCGGAGATAAGTGATGAAGCATACGACTCTCTTGTAAAAGAGCTTATTTCGCTTGAAGAAGAATATTCGGAATTAAAAAATGAGGCAAGTCCAACTCAAAGAGTGGGGAGTGAACCTTTGAAAGAATTTAAAAAAGTACGTCATGAAGTACAGCAGTGGTCTTACGATGATGTTTTTGATTTTGATGAACTTGTGAAGTGGGATGAAAAAGTGAGGAGGTTGATTAGTAAAGATGAAGCCCTACAAATTTTTTTCCACAGCTCCGCTCTTGAAGGAGCGAAGCATAAAAACTCAGATGGAAAAAACTTAGAAGGGCAAGAGCTTGAATATTGTGTGGAGTTGAAAATTGATGGGCTTAAAATGGTGCTCTCATATAAAGATGGAGAATTTGTGCAGGGTGCAACACGTGGCGATGGAGAAATCGGTGAAGATGTAACTTCGAATTTAAAAACAATAAAAAGTATTCCGCTTACGCTTAGTCAAAAAATAGATTTGATAGCAGTGGGAGAATGCTGGCTAGGTAATAAAGAATTAGAGAGGATAAATAAAGAGAGGGAGAAAAATGGGGAAGCTCCTTTTGCAAATACTCGAAATGCTGCCGCAGGTTCTATTCGTCAGCTGAATCCAAAAATCGCTTCAAGTAGAAATTTGAATTCGTTTATATATGATATAGATTCCTTATCTTCTGTCGCACCATCGCACCTTATGTCATCCTCGGGTACTCCCGGGGATCCAAGTCCTGTATTTAAATCCGAAATCCGAAGCACGAAATCCGAAACAAATCCAAAATCTCAAATTCAAAATTCTAAACAGATTTTGGGACTGGATTCCGGCCTCCGCCGGAATGACAATGCTGGAGAGAGTGGGGAAATTAATGATTATGAAATTCTGACCCAGGATGCAGAAATTAAACTTCTTTCCAAGCTTGGCTTTAAAACAAACCCACATCATAAAGTATGTAAGAACGTAAAAGAAATTCAGGATTTTTATGAACATTGGGCTAAAGAAAAAAACAAATTGGACTATGGTTTGGATGGAATTGTTATAAAAATAAATTCTGTAAAAATCCAAAAAGCTCTAGGTTATACAGGCAAATCACCTCGTTTTGGTGTGGCCTATAAATTCCCTGCGGAGCAGGTAACAACTGTAGTGGAGGATATTACTCTTCAGGTGGGTAGAACAGGCGTGTTGACTCCTGTGGCTCATTTAAAGCCGACTCTGGTGGCCGGATCGACTGTTTCTCGGGCTACACTTCATAACGAAGATGAAATAAAAAGGTTGGATGTGAGAATAGGGGATACTGTAATTTTAGAAAAGGCTGGAGATGTAATCCCTAAAATTGTTAAAGTGCTCAAAGAGCTGAGAAATGGTAAAGAGAAAGAATTTAATTTTCCTAAAAAAGTCTCTGTTTGTGGTGGGGATGGTTCCATTGAAAGAGTTCCTGGGCAAGTGGCTTGGCGTTGTGTGCATAATTCTTATGAACAAGAAAAAAGAAAATGGTATCACTTCGTTGGAAAAGGAGCGTATGACATAGATGGCCTTGGCCCGAGAATTATCGATGCTTTGCTTGATGCAGGATTAATTTCTACATACCCAGATTTGTTTTCTTTGAAGGTTGGAGATGTTTTAGGACTTGAAGGCTTTAAAGAAAAATCTGCAAATAATTTAATTGAAGCGATTTCAAAGGCAAAAAAAGTTACGCTTCCAAGATTGATTATTGGGCTTTCAATTCCTCAGGTGGGTGAAGAAACAGCTTATGATATTTCAAATAGTTTTGGAAATATTGAAAAAATTGCAAATGCAAAGGAGGAAGATTTTATGAGTGTGTATGGTGTGGGTGATATTGTTGCAAAATCCTTAGTGAAATGGTTTGAAAATATTGAAAATAAAAAAATGCTTGGGGAGCTTTTGAAATGTGTAGAAGTTGAAAATCCAAAACAAGACGATACTAAAAAAATATTTGCGGGAAAAACATTTGTGCTCACCGGCACAATGGAAAAACTTTCTCGCATAGAAGCAGAAGAAAAAATCCGCTCTCTCGGCGGGGATGTTTCGAGCTCGGTGTCTAAAAAAACAACATATGTGGTGGCAGGGGAAAACGCGGGGTCCAAATTGGAGAAGGCGAAGGAGCTAGGGGTTCAAGTTTTGACCGAGGGTGAATTCCTTGAGATGTTTTAGATATTCCTGCTGTCATTCCTGCGGAGGCAGGAATCCAGTCCCGTATAAACCCGTATAAATTCGAAGCACGAAATCCGAAATTCGAAACAAATTCAAATATCAAAATAATAAATCTAAAACAAATACTTTTCAGACTGGATTCACATGTATTTTTCTGGTGAAAAATCACGCGAACCCGACTCAGCTCGTCAGCTTCCGTCTTTGAGTCTGATACCCATCAGACTCAACCTGCCTCCGCAGGAATGACATAAATACAATAAA
Source organism: uncultured Candidatus Saccharibacteria bacterium (assembly GCA_964525175.1). Classification (GTDB taxonomy): domain Bacteria; phylum Patescibacteriota; class Minisyncoccia; order Phycocordibacterales; family CAIZIN01; genus CAIZIN01. The sequence goes on from CAZGFB010000027.1 coordinate 4,929, forward strand.
AGAAAAAGCCGATTTGCTACGCAAATCGGCTTTTGGAAACTCAAATTACAAAACTTAAAAATTATGGTAATATCAGTGGATGGAAATAAAAGATGTTAAAAAGCTGGCTCAATTGAGCAGAATAAATCTAAGTGACACAGAGGCTGAGGAACTTGGTTCTAGTCTTGATTCTATTTTGCATTATGTAGAGCAGGTAAAGCAAGTATCCTCAGACACAGATATTGAAGCGAATTTTTATTCTACAAACGTCATGCGTGAGGATTCAAATCCAAACCAGACAGGGGCAAATAGAGAAAAGTTGGTGAATTCCGCGCCGAAGAAAGAAGGGAATTACGTGAAGGTAAAGAAGATTTTGGGGTTAATATCGGAATAGAGATAGCGTGGAACATGGAACACATAACATGGAACAGATACTTATAACACATAACGAAATTCTAGTACCCTCTGTCATTCCGGCGAAGGTTGAAATTGGGAAGGGACCCAATTTCAAAAGCTTTTGAGATAAAACTGATTTTATGAAAGTTTTATCCAAAAGGTGTACTGCGACAGTAGGTCGGGAAATTCCAGTCTGAAAAATTCGCATTAACCTGGATCCCCGCATTCGCGAGGATGACAATACAAAGATTCTAATTTTAATCAAAATGATAAACCTAAAAGAACTCACAATTAAAAAGGCTCATGATGCTCTTATGAAAAAAGAGTATTCATCTGTTGATCTTACAAACGCTTATTTGAAAGAAATTGAAAATAAAAATTCTGAACTCAAAGCATATTTGGGTGTGTATGACGATGTAATAGAACAAGCGAAAATTGCTGATGAAAAAATTGCAAAAGGTGAAGTGACAATGCTTACAGGTATTCCTTTTGCGATGAAGGATAATATTTTAATTGAAGGAAAGCCGGCGAGTGGAGCGTCTAAAATCTTGGAAAATTATGTTGCGACATACGATGCGACTGTTATAAAAAAACTAAAGGAGGCAGGGGTAGTATTTTTAGGTAGAGCAAATATGGACGAGTTTGCTATGGGAGGCTCTACAGAAAATTCTGCATACGGACCGTCTAAAAACTCACATGACACTTCTCGTGTGCCCGGAGGCTCTTCTGGAGGCTCAGCCTCTGCTGTTGCCGGAGATTTAGCTCTTTCGGCTCTTGGTTCTGATACAGGAGGATCAATTCGCCAGCCTGCAAGCTTTTGTGGAATTGTGGGACTTAAACCTACTTATGGTTCAGTGTCTCGTCACGGGCTTATGGCAATGGCATCATCTCTTGATGTGATTGGCCCGATGACAAAAACAGTTGAAGATGCTGAGATTGTTTTTAATGTGATAAAAGGAAAAGATAAATTTGATGCAACTGGAGTGGAAGGGGAGATTCCTAAAAAAGAAAAATATGTGCTCGGTGTACCAAAAGATTTTTTGAAAGAAGGTGTGGATGCTGACGTACTGGAAAATTTTAATCAATCTGTCGAAAAATTAAAGGCTCAAGGTTTTGAAATAAAAGATGTGTCACTTCCAACGCTTCCATATTCTTTGGCTGTGTATTACATTATTATGCCAGCAGAAGTAAGTTCAAACCTTGCTCGTTTTGATGGTGTGAAATATGGTTCTCTAAAAGAGGGTAAAGATTTAATTGAAGATTATTTCTTGACTCGAGGAGAATTTTTTGGAAAGGAAGCCAGAAGGAGAATAATGCTCGGTACCTACGTGCTTTCAACAGGATATTATGATGCATATTATGGAAAAGCTTTGAAAGTTCGTGAATTAATTAAACAAGATTTTGACAAGGTGTTTAAAGAAGTTGATGCAATACTCACGCCTGTTTCTCCAATGCCGGCATTTAAATTTGGAGAAAAAACAAATGATCCTTTGCAAATGTACCTTGCTGATATTTTTACTGTTAGTGCAAACTTGGCAACCGTACCAGCTATTTCAATTCCAGCAGGAGTCGTAGTTCGAGAAGAAAAAAACTTGCCAGTGGGTTTGCAAATTATTGCCCCACGTTTTGGAGAAAATACTCTATTTGAAATTGGGAAGAAGTTCTTGCCCTCCTAAGTTTTTTGTAGCAACAAAAAAGTTTGGCGGGTGAGAATTCTTAAATCATCCTTCAAAGTTTTTATTTATGCATTCTGCTGTTTCATCTTGATCATGTTCGCATGTTCATTATTTCAGTTTTGTGTTAAAATATAGATAATTATTGAATTTTATAAATAAAAACTTATAAGGATAAATGGCCGAGAAAAAACCAGATAAAAAATCTGACAAAAAACCTGAAGCCCCAGCTTCCAAAACAGGACACGATGTACTGTGGGAACTCATAGGTTTTTTTATTGCTGCTATCTTTTTAGTCTACGCATTATCAAGTTTTTCTTTGTTTAATTTTTTAACATCATCTACAAGTAGCGGTAATCAAAGTATTGGAAAGACTATTCCTGGTGATTATAGTTTTTGGGGAAATCTTATTGGTAAAGCCACAGACCTTTCATACCCACCGCCTGGAAATATTTCTTTGGGTGTAGATGTTGTTAGTAAGGGATTATTACAGGTTCGCCGAGAACCTGGAGGCAGTGTTATTGGTATGCAAAAGAGGGGTGAGGTTGCAAAAATTGTAGACGGTCCAATTTCAGCCTACGGTTCACGTTGGTGGATGACTGATTATGAAAGCCCTCCAAGTGGGTGGGTGGACGAAAAAGATATAACCATAGAATTTTTTCTGTATTACCTTGTAAATATATTGCCAATACTTTGGAGTTATATAACAATTATTGGATGGGGAATCTCAATTATATGTATTCTCTCAATTATATACATAGCAATTAAAGAAATAGGTGTGCCTGTTTATGATGAAACTAAGGTTGAACCTGTTGACGAAACAACTACTTTAGATGCTAGAGCATTAACTAAAACGAAAAATCCTCCAATCAATTTACCAATAGGCGAAGAGGTGGAACCGCCAGAAGAAAATTATAAATGGAAACACGTTGAGCTTCTATTGAAAGCTCATAGTCCAAGTGATTGGCGTCAGGCTATTATTGAAGCTGATGTGATGCTTGACGATATGCTTGATAAGATGGGTTACCCAGGAGTAAGTATTGGTGATAAATTAAAGAATATTGAAAATAATGATTTTGCAACTCTAGATAAAGCTTGGGAGGCACACAAAGTTCGTAATCGCATTGCTCATGATGGAGGTGAATATAAACTTTCATACGATGAAGTAGTAAGAGTTATTGGGTTGTACGAAGACGTTTTCAAAGAGTTTTATTGGATATAGAGTTATTTTACATGTTGTTGGAACTGGACATCGCCCGCGACTCAGATTTTTGCCGTCGCAAAAATCTGGTCTGGGCACCGGCTCGAAATTTTTTGTACTCAAAAAATTATACTCCGCCGTTCGATTCCAGACGTAAGTGCCACCCGGCACTTACTTCCCCGCAACAAAAATAATAAAAGCTCCCAAGAGGGAGCTTTTATTATTTTTGTTGCGGGGACTGGAATCGAACCAGTAGTCTCAAGGTTATGAGCCTTGCGAGTTACCGTTACTCTACCCCGCTATAGGGACACATAGTACACTAATTTAACGATGATTGCAAGAAGTGTAAGTTATTGGTGTTGGAGGTGATATTCAGTCCCCGCAACAAAATGTTCCAAATTCCCGATCGGGAATTTGGAACGTTTTGTTTGAGTTGGGAGAGGACGAGATCTCGGTCACAGATAATTTTCTCGTCGTTCCTCCTATGGTTGTGTCGAAAACGAGATCTCGGTCACAAGTCTTTTTTATGCCGTCGCATAAAAAAGCTCGCGACCCCGCCTCACTTCTCGATACTGCTGTATCGAGACCTACGCTACGCTTCGGTGCGTTCCGGCTTTCGAGTCTCGCCCGAATTCTGTGTCGAGGGCGAGACTCGAACTCGCGACCTGACGCTTATGAAGCGCCCGCTCTAACCGGCTGAGCTACCCCGACATTGAGACTAAAGTAACATATTTTTGTATTTTTCTCAAGATGTCATCCTATGCTATAATTTATCCCATGGAAGAACAAAAAGATTTCTTGAATATTCTTAGTGATGTTAATAGTGGACAGCCAAAAGTGTCAGATGCACAAATCGTACCTGAACCATCAGTTGAAGAACAAATATTACAAGGATTGTTAGGTAAAAAAAAGGTTTTAGAGGATGAAATATTTGCATGCATATATTGTAATCATAGCTCTCCAGGAACCTGTGATCATGATTCAGAAATGGCTGAATTAATGAGGGACATTGATGAAGCTGAACTGAATGCAAGAGAGAAGTAGTCTAATAATAGTTGATTGTTGTGTTGGTCTATGATAAGTAGCCGATACTGTCATGCCTATTTATAAAAAATATAATAAAGATTTTTTTAAAAAGTGGTCACCAGACATGGCGTACATTTTGGGGTTTATATGTGCCGATGGTAATTTAATAAAAAATAAAAGAGGAGCGCATTTCATTTCTATGTATAGTGCGGATTATGATTTGTTAGCTGATATTAGAAATGCAATGAAATCCGAGCATAAAATATCTAATAAGAAAGGAGGAAAAGGCAATAATTATTGTATCCAAATAGGTAGCAAAGAAATGTTTGAGGATTTGGCTAAATTAAATGTTTTTCCAAATAAAACTAAAAGACTTCGACTTCCGCCCGTTCCATCAAAATTTTGGTTTTCCTTTTTAAGAGGATATTTTGATGGTGATGGTAATGTTTGGGTTGGATACGTTCATAAAGAAAATAAAAACCCTAGTCTAACTATCAGAGTAGTTTTTACCTCTTGTTCTAAAGACTTTTTGGAATCTATTCGAGACACCTCATTAAAATATTTTCCATAAAACGGTGCGGTTAGTAAAGGTAAAGGAAATTACTATCGTTTAACGTATGCTGTCTTTGGGGCTTTGAATTTATACAAATATATGTATAATAGTAGTTACG
>CAZGFB010000028.1:0-9474 GCA_964525175.1 uncultured Candidatus Saccharibacteria bacterium
ACTACGCTCGGTGGGCTTTCCTCGCAAGTTAGCCCTTAGGTTTTAGTTACTTAACTCTAGCCCTTAGACCCTTAGAACTTTGCCATTTGAATTTTGAGTTTTCTTGTTGCTTGAAAATATTTTGGATCAAAGTGTTTTTTATTCTTAATTCTTAATTCATAATTCTTAATTCCAATCTGGACTGGCAGTCCCGTCCAGATTGTAGTAGTATAGGTCCACATATGGCAATGTTTACCCCAAAACTCGGTATCGACTTAGGCACAGCAAACACTCTTGTTTTTCTGCCTGGTAAAGGCATTGTGTTAAATGAGCCTTCTGTGGTGGCTGTTTCAGAAATTGATAATAAAATTCTTGCTGTGGGTCTTGAGGCAAAAGAAATGGTGGGGAAGACGCCGGACAATATTATTGCCTATCGCCCAATGAAAGATGGAGTAATTGCTGACTATCGTGTGACAGAAGCAATGCTTCGCTACTATATAAATAAATCTCTTCCAAAATATAATTTTTTCAAACCCGAAGTAATGGTCTCTGTTCCTGCTGGTGTTACCTCAACAGAAAGGCGAGCTGTGATCGAGGCCGCTATTCGTGCTGGTGCAAAAAATGCTTATGTGGTGAAGGAACCGATTCTTGCAGCTATTGGTGCGGGTATTCCAATTCATGAAGCAAAAGGAAATATGATTGTGGATATTGGTGGAGGAACTACTGATGTGGCTGTGATATCTCTTGGAGGTATTGTGTGTTCAACTTCTGTAAAATGTGCAGGAAATAAAATTGACTCTGCTATTGCCGATTATATTAAAAAAACATTCAACCTCGCTATTGGAGACAGGACTTCTGAACAAATTAAAATTGCTATTGGCTCTGCTGTGTTTATGGAAGAGGAATTAACTGCTGTGGTGAAGGGGCGAGACTTTTTGACAGGACTTCCTCGTTCAACGGAAATTAAAACAAATGAAATTGTGAAAGCTATTAGTAAAGAGCTTCGCGAAATGATAAAGGCCATTAAAGATGTTCTTCAAGAAACTCCACCAGAACTTGCTTCTGATATTATCGACCAAGGTATAATTATGACAGGAGGTTCTTCGATGCTTCGAAATTTACCTGAACTTATTTTCCGCCGAACTGGTGTGAAAGCGATTCTCGCGAAAGATGCTTTGTATTGTGTCGCCAAAGGAACAGGTATTGCACTTGAGCACTTGGATTTGTATAAGAGAAGTATTTTAGCAAAAAAGTAATTTATGCTTAATAAAATAGATCATCATGCTTATGTGACGGCGGGGCAGAAGGATTCTCTTTTGCCTTTGCTTTTGGATTTATTTGAAAATAAATTTGGTATTGCAATAAATGGTAATCCGGATTTTTCTGTTATTCATTTTGAATCTTTAGGAATAGATGAAGCGAGGAAGATAAAAGAAATGCAGAGCATGAAGTCGCTAGGGGAAGCGAAGAGAATTTTTATAATAAGTACAAATAGCATCACAATGCAGGCGCAAAATGCGATGCTTAAAATGTTTGAGGAGCCGACAGAAAATACTCACTTTTTTATCATCGTTCCATCGACTTCATTTTTCATAGAAACATTGCTTTCGAGGATGGTTGTTTTGAATTCTGTCATCCCCGACCCGATCGGGGATCCAGGTTCATCAACTTCTAAGGAAGGTAAAATCTTAGACTCCAAAAAATTTATAAAGTCTACACATCCTGAAAGATTGAAAATGATTGAGAAGTTTCTTAAAGAATTTAAAGATAATAAGGAAGGGAAATCAGCGGTGAATAATTTTTTTGGTGAAATTGAAGTTTTGCTTGCAAAAGATGTGAAGCGAAATAAAGAAGCACTTGAAAAACTTTTGGAAATTAAAAAATATATTTTTGATACATCATCTTCGCTGAAGATTTTGCTAGAGACTCTCGCACTAACCTTGCCTATTTTTTAGCGTAGTCATTTTTTGTCATTCCTGATTCCCATGTTGTCATCCTCACAGCAGTGGGGATCCAAGTCTGTATTTTGTATTTACATCCGTCCCCCAAAACAATTTCCCTCACTAAAGCGTTACGTACCTCTGAAAATTATATAAATTATTCTTAACACAAAAACCAAAACTCAGTCTGCTGACTTCAAACAGTTGGTTTTTGTTAAATAATTTATTAATTTTCTAGAGTTACTCCACTAACTCGTTCGGTAAAATTGTTTTGGGGTACTTGTTTGTTAAATAGAGTGTGTTGGAGGTTGTTTGTTGTGTAAGGTGATGGGCTGTATTCCACGAATACCTGAAACACCGGCAGTTGGATTGGCTCCGCAAAAACGACTCTGTTGAGCTCTTTTTGGACGCATAGGATGTAAATATTTGCAAATATGTGGTATTCGTGCTATAATATTAAAGTAAATAAGCTCTTTGAAACGCCAGCGGTTTGGCATTGATTTGGGCTTTACCCCTAGAAAAATTGAAAAAATGAGAAGAATCAACTTCATACTTGATCCGGATTTCGGGATCGTGTCACCTGCTATGATGGAAAACATTCACAAGCTTGTGAATGCTACCGAAGCATTACTCCGGCTTGGTGGCGATAAACAATCACTGAGCTGGAATTTTAAAGGAAACTCCGGTTCCAATCATCTACATGGAATAGTCGAGCTCGTTGAGGAATTGCCGCTTACGTCATGCGATCCATTTGGTAAACCGACAATGGTGATGGCAGTTCGTGATAGGGTTGGCATTATCACCATCTTCGAGGACATTATTGATTTCGACGGACGAGCTATTTCAGTCGAATCTTTGGCTACCCTAATTTCTATCGAATTCAACGGCGACTGAAGTGTCACTTTACTCAACCGCGCAAGCATCCTACCAAGGGGCTTGCGCGGTTTTTTTCATTAATTAATTCAAATATTAATTCTCATACAACTATACTGAACGATCGTTCAGGATGATTGTATTCCACACTAGGACATTTAGAACAGCTAGAACATTTATAACAACAACAATACATCTGTCTCTATCTTTTTTCCATTTTTATGCTATTGTGCAAACAGAAAAGGAGTTATTTATGGCAAAGACCCGTTTGATTAAATGCGGGACTGCTAGACGCCCGAAAAAAAAGTCTAGATTGAAAAATGTCGTTCCTGAGGAGTGTCATCAAAAAAAACTGATGAAAGCTTTTGAAGATATTACGGACCGTAAGGGTCGTATAAGTGAAGAAAGATTCCACAAAATCTTCCGAAGCGGTAAATTTCAAAAGCCAAAATGGTTTGCTGGTATTCGCAAAGCTACAAGGCGAGAGGACCATCGTGAAGGTACTGACTTTTTTATTTTAACAAAAAATTGTGGAGAAATTCGCTTTGATGTTAAGTCTTCGTTTTTTGAGTACAGAAAGCAAAGAGATGCTCAAGAGTCTTTATCTATTTTTGTTTGGGCGATTGTGGTGGCGCCAAACATGTCGGATGAAGAAATACGAAGGGAGACGTTATGTAGATGTGAGATCCATATCGCTCGTTTGAAAAGAGAAGTTCGATTGGGTCATTATTTCGCGCGCACAGCTTAGTTGTGCGCGTTTTTACTTTTTAGACTTTGTCTGTTAAAATGATAAGTAATAATATTTTAATTATGAATTATCTTGCATTGTCATCCTCGTAGCAACGGGGATCCAAGTCCGAATTTTCAGACTGGTGAAGTCGGGATGGGACCCGACTGCAAGGACGGAAGCCGACGGGCTGAGTCGTGTTCAGAAGATTTTTCACCAGAAAAATACTTGTGAATCTGCCTCCGCAGGAATGACAGAAGTGGGTTGTTTTGAGTTTAATATTTAGTATTTAGAATTTGTTTCGGATTTCGTGCTTCGTGCTTCGAATTTTTTGTAAGAATACAGAATGGTATAAAAAAAATTCATTGATTATATAACATTAATTATCATAACCTAAAACATTTATGGCCTACGATTTTTCACAATTAAAAACAAGAATTAAAGATACAGAAGAGTGGCTTAAAAGAGAGCTTACAGCTATTCGTACAGGTAGAGCAAATATGGCAGTTCTCGATACAATTCAAGTAGAAATGTATGGTTCATATATGCCAGTAAATCAGCTAGCAAATATTTCACTCGAAGATGTGCGAACTTTGCGAATCGCTCCTTGGGATTCAAGCGCTTCAAAGGCTATTGAAAAGGCTATTTCAAATTCTAATCTCGGCCTTTCAACAGCTGTTGATGATAAAGGTATTCGACTTTTCTTTCCTGAACTCACTGGTGATAGAAGAAGTATGCTTGTGAAAGTTGCAAAAGAAAAAATGGAAGATGCAAAAATTGCTTTAAGAAAAGAAAGAGAAACTGCATGGGATGATATACAAGCAAAAGAAAAAGAAGGAATAATTTCAGAAGATGATAAATTCCGTGCGAAGGATGAAATGCAGAAATATATAGATGAAGGAAATAATAATCTTGTCGCTTTATTTGAAAAGAAGGAACAAGAAATTCTAAACTAAATGTCAATTATATTATTTATCATTATATTGGCGGTGCTTGTGTTTGTTCATGAGCTCGGTCACTTTTTGATTGCAAAAAAAGCAGGTGTACGTGTGGATGAATTTGCTGTGGGTTTTCCGCCTAAGCTTTTTTCATTTAAAAAAGGGGAGACAACATATTCTATAAACCTAATTCCATTTGGTGGATATGTGAAAATTTTTGGAGAAGATCCAAATGAAGAGTCGGCTAAAGGTCCAGATTCTTCACGAAGCTTGGTGAACAAGCCAAAATATATTCAGGTGGCTGTGCTTATTGGTGGTATATTATTTAACATTCTTTTTGCATGGCTTTTGATTTCTGTGAGTTTGATGTCGGGATATAAAATGCCGGTTGAGAGTGCTACATATCCTGTCTCAAATACAAAGATTACTATTCTTTCTGTGCTTCCAAATTCACCTGCACAGAAAGCGGGTATAGCAGTAGGAGATGAAATTATTTCTTTGAAAGAGGGTGACGGTGCGATAGTAACTCCACAAGAAGTTCCTGACGTTCAGAAATTTATTGTAGAATCAAAATCTAAAATACAAATTTCTTATGATCATAATGGTGAAATTAAGACTGCAGATGTTGAACCTTCTTTGGGGGTATCGGGGGAAAATCGGGCTATTGGAATTTCTATGTCTAAAGTTGGGGAAGTTCATTTGCCATTCTATAAAGCTTTTTGGGAGGGTTCAAAGTTAACGTATGATGTTGTAGTTCAAACATTCTTTTCTCTTATTGATTTCTTTGGAAAAGTTTTTCGAGGCAAAGCAGATATTTCACAGGTGAGTGGACCGGTTGGAATTGCGGGTCTTGTGGGTGATGCTTCGCATTTCGGATTTATTTATCTTCTTGGGTTTACGGCGTTTATTTCTATCAACTTGGCTGTGATAAACTTTATGCCGTTTCCTGCGCTTGATGGAGGTAGAATATTTTTCCTTTTGATAGAAGCAATCATTCGCCGACCAATTTCTCCAAAAATATTGAATTTTGTAAATGCCCTTGGTTTTATGTTTTTGATCGGCCTTATGCTTTATGTGACTTATTTTGATGTGGTGAAGTTGTTTTAGGGATAGCAGTTAGGCTCTAGCAAGAGAGGCTTTCCCGAAGGGAAAGCCTCTCTTTGTATTTTTGAATTCAGAATTTTCTACAAACTACAACCTACACACTACAAACTAATCCTAGGCTTGCTTTTTTGCTTGTTTTGTTATAATATCTATCCACAATGAAAAAGGATATACACCCTACATATTTTAAGGACGCAAAGGTTACATGTGCATGTGGCAGTACTTTTACTGTTGGTTCAACAAGAGAAAAGGTAGAAGTTGAAATCTGCAGTGCTTGTCACCCATTTTATACTGGCTTAGATAAGACTTTGGACGCGGCAGGACGTGTGGAAAGATTCAAGACTCGAGCAGCAAAGACTACGAAGAAGTAAAACACAGGCTCTAGCAATTAGGCGCTAGGCACTAGCAAGAAGTACAAATGCACGCCAGCGAAGCTGGCGTGCATTTGGCTAGAGCCTAGCGCCTAGAGCCTAACCGCTTATACAAAATTATGTTAAACTTTATATGTTGCATCAGTAATAAATAACTAAAAACGATCTTAATGACCTCCCTAGATGAATTCAAAAAAAATAATAAAACTTCCTTTTTGGCACAGGAATATGAAAAGCTTGAAAACCAATCAGGTGATGTTTTGCGTATGATAGAAGCCGATCCAAGTATGGCAGATTTAGCAAAAGATGAAATTGACTCTCTGGAGGAACAAAAAAAGAATTTGTACAATCAAATGGAAGAAATTGTTAAAAAGGAAATTGAAGAAGATGAGTTTCCAAATGAACTTATTTTAGAAGTTCGTGCTGGAGCTGGAGGAGATGAAGCTTCTCTTTTTGCCCAGAAACTTGCCTTAATGTATGAGGGCTATGCAAGAGCAAATGGATGGAGTTTTAGAATGCTAAATGAGTCTTTAAGCGCTGTGGGTGGCTATAAAGAAGCCTCATTTGAAATACGTGGACAAGACTGTTTTATGAAATTTAGATTTGAAACAGGGGTTCATCGAATTCAACGTATTCCAGCTACTGAAAAATCTGGTCGCGTTCACACCTCAACAGCTTCTGTCGCTATTTTGCCATTAAGAAAAAAAGTAAATTTTGAAGTAAAGCCAGATGAAATAGAAATGGAATTTTCTCGCTCGGGTGGAGCAGGAGGACAAAATGTGAACAAAGTGGAAACTGCTGTTCGTCTCATCCACAAACCAACAGGCATTGATGTGCGTTGTACTTCAGAGAGAAGTCAGGGTAAAAACAGAGAGCTTGCTATGCAAATTCTTTTAGCAAAGCTTGAAGCCAAAAAACAAGAAGAGGATGCTATGAAGTTTGCCGGTGAGAGAAAAAGTCAGATTGGCACAGGAGATCGATCTGAAAAGATTCGTACATATAATATTCTTCAAGACCGTGTGACCGATCATCGAATCAAAGAATCTTGGCACAATATCGAAAGTATCTTTTTGGGAGACATTGATGATATTTTGACCTCTGTGGACGAAGCAAGTAAAAAAGGTTTTGATATGAGCGGGGGAGAGGAGGATTAAAGGTAGAATTAAGAATTAGGAATTATGAATTAAGAATAAATACAGGATTAGAGGACTGGCCACGCCCGTAAGGCGTGGCCAGTCCTATTCATAATTCCTAATTCTTAATTCATAATTCTATCCCGCCGGCTTGCTTTCTTATGCTTTTTCTGTTAATATCTGACTTACATTTTATATATGGAACCAACAACCAAAATCAACGACCAAGTTATTGAAAGCATGTTTAAAGCAGGTGCTCACTACGGTTACACCCGTGCTCGACGACATCCTTCAACAAAATCAGCTATCTACGGTGTTAAAAACCGAGTAGAGATTATCGACCTTGAAAAAACAAAGGCTCAATTAGAAGAAGTTAAGAAATTTGTATCAACATTAGCAAAAGATGGTAAGCAAATCCTTTTTGTTTCAAGTAAAAATGAAGCAAAAGATGTTTTGAGAACTCACGCACTTTCAATTGGTATGCCTTACGTGGCTGGCCGATGGATCGGAGGAACTCTTACAAACTGGACAGAAATTCGAAAGCGAGTTGAAAAATATTTAGACCTTCAAACACAGAAGGAAAAAGGTGAGCTAGGAAAATATACAAAAAAGGAAAGATTAATGATCGACAGACAAATTGCAAATCTTGAAGATATGTTTTCAGGAATTGTACACCTTCGAGGTATGCCTGCTGCACTATTTATAATTGATCCAAAACAAGAAGAAATTGCAGTTAAGGAAGCTCAGCAAATGAAAATCCCTGTTATTGCTTTGGCAAACACAGACTGTAATATAAGCACTCTTGAATACCCAATGGTTGGCAACGATGCTAGTCGAACAAGTGTTGGTTTCTTCGTGGAAGAAGTTGCAGAAAGCTACAATACAAAATAAGGTTCACGACACGAATCCGCGAATGAATGCGAATGACACGAATGGAATTCTGAATTTAGGGTTGTCATCCTCGCATCCTCTGTCATTCCAGCGAAGGCTGGAATCCAGTCTGAAAATCTATGGCTTGGATCCCCGGGAGTACCCGAGGATGACAGAAGAGGGTTAATCGTTGATATGCCACTGTTATTTTACATTTTATTATTATATAATTATATTCAAATATGGAAATTTCAATCGAACAAGTAAAAGAATTACGAGACAAGACAAGTATCTCTGTTATGCAATGCAAGAAAGCTTTAGAAGAAGCTCAAGGCGACATGGAGAAAGCTCTTATCATTCTTCAGAAAAAGGGAGCAGAAATCGCAGCTAAAAAAGGCGATCGTACTCTTAATGCATCAATGATTTCTTCATACATTCACGCCTCAGGAACTGTTGGCGCAATGGTGGAAATTGCTTGTGAGACAGATTTCGTTGCAAAAAATGAAGGCTTCAAAGCAATGGCATATGATATTGCAATGCATATCGCTGCACAAAAACCTAAATATCTAAAGAAAGATGATATAACAGCAGATGAAATTGAAAAAGCGAAAGAAGTATTTTTGCCCGAAGTCGAAGGTAAGCCAGAAGAAATGAAAGAGAAAATTCTTCAAGGTAAATTAGATTCATATTTTAAAGAAAAAGTTCTATTGGAACAAGAATTTATTAAAAATCCAGAACTTACAATTAGTAAACTTCTAGAATCTGCAGTACAGAAATTTGGTGAAAAAACTGAAATCGTTCGATTTGTGCGTTTTGGCGCGCTTGAGAGCTAAATCATGATCTACTCATTAACAATATTTATACTATCTTGTGTTGGGATGTTACTTATGATCTCAATTAAGCTTTTTGAGCTTAGAGCTGGGAGAGATTTTATATTTATTCGTTGGAGAAACAAAATTGATGAGGTTGCTCATTTGTGGTTTTCTAAAACAAAAATATTTATATCTTCAAAAGAACATAGTACTATTGCTTTTGTAAAAAGTCTTCCTGTAAAGGCATTACATGTTGTTTCAAAAATTCATATGTATATGCATAAGAAATATGGTAAGCAGATTGATATAATTAAGGGAAGAAATATACCTGCAAATAAAGGGCAAGTATCCTTTTTTGTAAATTCTATTTCGGAGTATAAAAAAGAAATTAAGCGCTAGGAGCGAATTTTTAATTTTTAATTTTGTAATTTTTAAATAATTTTCTAATTTTTAATTGGAGAGTCGTTTTTCAGGTGTCATCCTCGGGTACTCCCGGGGATCCAAGTCCGAATTTTAGACTGGATTTTGGTCTTCTTCTGAATATCACATAAACCATGTTTATTTAATTAATTTATACATTATTTACAAAATTAAAAATTTGAAATTAAAAATTATTTTGTCAAATAACCTAGCCGAAGCCTATTGATTTTCCTGCTAGAATCTGATAGTATATTTCTCACATAACATATATGCCGCCTTAGCTCAGTTGGTAGAGCAATACTTTTGT
>CAZGFB010000029.1:0-9346 GCA_964525175.1 uncultured Candidatus Saccharibacteria bacterium
TCCAAATTCAAAATAATAAATATTAAACAAATGCACTGAATTCTGTTTTGAATTTTATATTTTAGATTTTGATATTGTTTCGGATTTCGTGCTTCGAATTTTGGATTTACGTCAGTTCCTTAAAAGGAACTGACGTCCTGTCCCATTCCTCCATACTGACTTTCATCAAGATCAAGGAAGGCAGTTTTGTCTCCGTCGAAGTAAAGTTTAACTGTGCCAGTTGGTCCGTTTCGATGCTTTTCAATCATAATTTCTGCAATGTTTGTTCTTTCTGCCTCGTCCTTTCCTTTATCCTCTCTGTGAATGAAAATAACAACATCGGCATCCTGCTCAATAGAACCAGAGTCTCGAAGGTCTGAAAGGCGAGGTTTGCCTCCACGAGCTTCCACAGCACGTGAAAGCTGTGAAAGGGCGAGCACAGGCACATCAAGCTCTTTTGCAAGCTGTTTGAGGGAACGAGAGATTTCTGTAACTTGCTGAACCATGTTATCAGAATTTTTAGTTGAGGTTGGGGACATAAGTTGCAAGTAGTCGACAATAATTAGCCCTAGTCCTTTTTCCATTTTAATTCTTCTTGCCACTGAGCGCATACGCAAAATATTGTTTCCGGCTTGGTCATCAATATAAATAGGAGCCTTTGAAAGTGGATCAAGGGTGTCACGAATTTTTGCAAATTCTTCTTCAAGTTTCAATCCTCCGGTACGAAGTTTCCAAGCGTCGATTTTTGATTCAGCAGAAAGCATACGGTCGACAAGTTGTGCGGAACTCATTTCGAGTGAGAAAATTGCAGTTCCAACATTGTGACGAATCGCGGCATTACAAGCAATGTTTAGAGCAAGAGATGTCTTTCCAACAGATGGTCGAGCGGCGAGGATAATGAGGTCAGAATTTTGAAGTCCAGAAAGTTTTTTATCCAAATCTTTGAATCCTGTCGGCACACCACGGAGAACATCTTTTTCTTTATGAAGTTTATCAATTCTCTCCCATGCTTTACCTAACTCATCTGCCAAGTGAACATATTTTTGTGAACCAGAAGTGTTTGTTGCCTCAAAGATTTTTTTACTTGCATCATCGAGAACATCATCAAGCTCGCGATCTTCTTCATAACCAATAGATTCAATATATTCGCCGGAAGCTATAAGCTTTCGAAGCATAGCTTTTTTGAAAACTAATTCAGCATAGTGAAGAATGTTTGTAGAAGTTGGAACAGAGTTTACAAGCTCTGTGATATAGGTAGCGCCACCAATTCGCTCGAGTTGTTCTTTCTCTTTTAGTCTTTGTGAAACAGAAATCAAATCGATAGGGTTTGCTCTGGCGTGAAGTTCATTCATTGTCTCGTAAACAATTTTATGTTTTTCAGCATAAAATGTTTCAGGACGAATAATGTCCGAAACTTCGTGAATACTTTCTGGGCTTATCATAATAGAGCCAAGAAGTGCCATCTCAGCTTCGTCACTATGTGGAGGGATCTTCAGAGTATTATACTTCTTCATTATATTATGATTTTAAATTTGTTTAAATGTTGCAGTTACCGCTTTAATAAAAATTCGAAGCACGAAATCCGAAATTCGAAACAAATTCCAAATTCAAAATAATAAATATTAAACAAATGCACTGAATTCTGTTTTGAATTTCATATTTTAGATTTTGATATTGTTTCGGATTTCGTGCTTCGGATTTCGGATTTTTTGAAGGACATGAATATCATATCACACAGAAAAAACGACACCTAGAAATAGTAGGGGGAATACGTGTGAGTAACTTGTGGATAGCTTAAAGAGGTAAAATTTGTGGGCCGTTTGCTGTATCTTTGACAACAAAACCTAGCTGTTGTATTTCATCACGGAAGCGGTCGGCTTCTGCCCAATCCTTTTCATTTCTGGCAACCTCCCGAGCATCAACCAAGTCAAAAACTTTTTGAGGAATTTCAATTTTTTCAACTTCGCCAAGTTTAAGACCAAATACGTTATCAAAATCTAAAATTGTAGCTTTTTTATCTGCCGGTGCTATCTCATCATCCTTAAGTATTTTCCAAGCCAAAGCAAGAGCTTCGGGAATATTCAAATCATCATTTATTATTTCGATAAATATATTTTGAAAATCTTTTTGAACATTTCCAAAATCAGGAAGTTCAGAAAGAGCTCGATTAATTTTTTTTCTTGCTTGAGCACACGCATTCAAAGAGTCTTTAGAAAAATCTAATTTTGTTTTGTAATTGGCGGTAAGAATTAAATATCTAAAATCTAGCGGAGAAAAACCTTCATCGATAATAGTTTCGAGTGTAATAAAATTACCTTTCGACTTCGCCATCTTCTCACCATCAACATTCATAAAGCCTCCATGCATCCAATAATTCACAAAATGTTTATGTGTCACAGCTTCTGATTGGGCGATTTCATTGGTGTGGTGGGGGAATATCAAATCTTCGCCACCTGTGTGAATGTCAAAAGTGTCACCGAGAAGTTTTAAAGACATTGCAGAACATTCGATGTGCCAACCAGGGCGTCCATCGCCAAAAGAAGCACTCCAAACATTTTCTCCGTCTTCAGGTTTTGCAAATTTCCACAAAGCAAAGTCATGAGCGTTTTCTTTATCGTATTCATCTTCACTTGTAGCTTTTTCTGAATGATCAATCTTTAATTGAGCAAGCTCTCCATATCCTTCACTTTTTTCAATTGAAAAGTACACTCCGTCTTCTGATTTATATGCCGTACCACTTTCAAGCAATTTTTCAATCATTGAAATCATGTCTTGCATAAATTCTGTGGCCCTTGGCATTCTGTGAGGAGTTTTAATATTCAACAATTCCATATTGTCACGGAATATTTTTTCATATCTGGATGTGAAGTCGTATAAAGAAATACCTTCGGCTTGTGAGCTTTTTATTGTCTTATCATCCACATCAGTAAGATTCATCACCTGAATTACATTAAAATCATTGTATTCAAAAACTCTTCTTAATACGTCACCGAAAATAAGTGTGCGTAAATTGCCAATATGAGGGATGTTGTAAATAGTTGGTCCGCAATGATACATCTTTACTTCACCATCTTTTATTGGTGTAAATTTTTCTTTCTTTTTTCCTAATGTGTTTTGGAGGAATATATCCATAAGCATCATTATACGTTCTAGAGGGAGGAGAGGCAAGATGGTTGAGTCATGAGTTAGGAGTTATGAAAAGATTTATGATTCATGATTTAAGATTCAAGAATGGGTTTGCGCATTGTCATTCTTGCGAATGCGAGAATCCATGAATTGAATCCGTGGATTTCCGCCTTCGTGGGAATGACAGAAAATGCATTTGATTAAGCTTCGTTTATTTGAGATAATAAACAAGTGAAAAAAAATCTTTTAAAATATTTACCAGCTGTAGCTGTTTTTGTTTGTGCCGGCATTATTTTTACTGGAGGGTATTTTATTGGAAGTAGAAATATCAATGAAAATACTAAAGCTCCAGCACCACAACTCACAAACACAGAACAGCCAAGTGCAGAAAGTTCCACAACTGAGAAAGTTGACTTTGGCCCATTCTGGAAAGCATGGAGTATTCTTGATTCAAATTTTGTTGGAGCATCAAGCACAGATATAAACACTGATCAGGAAAAAGTTTGGGGAGCTATTGAGGGGCTCGCTGCATCATACGGAGACCCTTATACAACTTTTTTTCCACCAGATGATTTAAAAACTTTTGAAGATGATATCGCTGGAAATTTCGAAGGCGTTGGGATTGAAATCGACGTCAAAGATGGAATTCTTACTGTTGTTTCTCCACTAAAAGGCACACCTGCGGACAAGGCTGGAATGAGAGCAAAAGATAAAATAATTAAAATTGATGGAAAAAGTACACTCGGTATGAGTGCTCAAGAAGCAACAAAGTTAATTCGTGGCCCAAAAGGACAAACTGTTGTATTTACAGTAAATCGAGAAGGTAAAGAGTTAGAAATTAAAGTTGTACGTGATGTTATTGATGTCCCTGTTATCGTTACAACAAATCGTGATGATGGAATTTTCGTAATTCAAATCACAAGCTTTTCTGCAAATTCAGCAGACAAATTCCGTGAAGCTTTAAGAGAATTTGTAAATTCAAAAAAAGATAAATTAATTCTTGATGTAAGAGGAAATCCGGGAGGATATTTGGAAGCAGCTGTTGATATTGCAAGTTGGTTTTTGCCAGCAAGTGATGTAGTTGTTTCAGAAGATTTTGGAAGTAAGAATAAACAAGCAGAAGTTTTCAAAAGTAAAGGTTACGATATTTTTACAGATAATTTAAAAATGATAATGCTTGTGGATGAAGGCTCGGCTTCAGCTTCAGAAATTTTAGCTGGTGCACTTAAGGAACATGGTGTAGCAAAATTAGTTGGTATTAAAACATTTGGAAAAGGATCTGTTCAAGAATTGATTCCTCTTACTGATAATTCCTCAATTAAAGTTACTATCGCTCACTGGCTTACACCAAACGGTGTTTCTCTTTCAAAAAATGGTGTTGATCCAGATGTTGTAGTTAAAATGACAGACGCAGACAGGACAGCTAAAAGAGATCCTCAGCTGGATAAAGCGGTGGAATTACTTTTGACTCAAAAGTAATAAATCCGAAGCACGAAATCCGAAATTCGAAACAAATTCTAAATCCTAAATTCTAAATTGTAAACAAATACATTTGGACTAAATCAGGAATGACAAAAAGTGACTCGACCTTGCAAAATGCTGAATAATAGTTAAAATTGGCTTACATTATTGATTAATTAGTAACGGGATTCATCCCGTTAGAGGTAACAACGTTAATTAGTAAGTTTGTTAGATAGGATTGTAAATTTAATATAAGTAATGATAAATAGTATGTTGCTACGGAAACATTAAACTTTACTACAAGAGGCTCGAAAAATATTAATAGAAATAAATTTGGTAGGGGATGCTTATAAAAAGTGTTTCCTACCTCTAACGGGATGAAAATTATATTACTAAAAGACGTAAAAGGAGTAGGGAAGAAATACGATGTTAAAATGGTGGGTGATGGATATGCTATGAATAGCCTTATTCCACGTGGTTTTGCTGAAACAGCAACTCCAGCAAATATCAAAAAAATGGAAGTTCGAAAATCTACAGATACAACAATGAAAGCTGTTGATGCAGAATTGGCAAAAAGTAATATCGAGCAACTTTCAGCTCAGACAATTGAGATGTCAGAAAAAGCAAATGAGAAAGGTCATTTATTTGCAGGCGTTCACACAAATGAAATTTCAGAAGCTATCAAAAAACAAATTCATTTAGATATTTTGCCTGAGTGGATCAAACTTGAAAACGCAATTAAAGCAGTAGGAGAATATGATATCAATGTTGAATGGCATGGACAGACAGGAGTGTTTAAACTAGCAATCGTCGGCACTGAATAATTTTTAATTTTGTAATTTTTGAATTTTATAAATAATTTTCAAATTTTTTAATTTTTAATTTAATACAAATCCAGCGACTTTCCCGAAGGGAAAGTCGCTGTTTTGATTTTTTGTATTCTTGTATTTTCTACTCACTACCCACTACCATCTACTCACTAGTTACTTAACATTCACCTGCTTTCTCGCAACTTTCTTTCCATCGAAACGTACTTTCTTAACATCTCTGAAAGAAACAATTCCGTCCTTTGAAGCGAAGATAGTGTGGTCCTTACCAACTGATGTGTTTGCTCCTGCAACAAAAGGCGTACCTCGTTGTCGAACAATAACATTACCAACCTTTGCTGTCTGTCCAGCATAAAGCTTCACACCAAGATATTTTGGATTTGAATCTGTTAGGTTTTTTGCGGAACCTCCCGCTTTTTTATGTGCCATAGTTTATGTGATATAATTTAAAAACGTCCCATGAGTATACATCCAATCTTTCTAAAAATCAAGGCCTTAACTCTGAAAGTCGGGTTTGAAGGCTTTATAATGATTTTAATCATAATTTTAGTCGGCTTGGCAGGCTTTGGGCTTGGTAGGCTAAGCACAGCGGGGGAGACTAACCCTATTATCATCCAAACAGGTGAAAGTGCTACCCCTCAATTCCCAATATCAAATTCAGCCCCTCAGACCCTTACCGGAGCCGAAAATTCTTCCTCAGGCAATATTGTCGCATCCAAAAATGGTACAAAATATTATTTTTCTTGGTGTAGTGGGGTAGGGAGGATACAGGATCAAAACAAGGTATATTTCACAACTGAACAGGAAGCTATTGATGCAGGGTATTCGAAGGCGAGTGGGTGCGATAAATAATTTAAAATTAAAAATGAAAAATTTAAAATTAAGATTCAAAGAAAAAAGCCCTCCTGTTAAGGTTGGGCTTACTTACGCTTAGGTTCAAGCTCATGCTCTCCATCAACTATCGAAAGCGCGGTTTTAAATGCGGTTCCTTTAGGAATAAAACTCACAAGATCTCCTCTCCCTCCTGGTGTTCCATAAATGTGGATTTCCGGAATAGGTTTTCCGTCTGATCCAGTACACAACACCTTCATAAATTGTCTTTGGGTGAGTGGTTGAGCTTCTTTTTTTTGTTTTTCAACTGCGGTATCTGGTTTAATATCCATAAATTTACTCCTTCTGTCAACCATATTACACCTTCCTCAAAAAAGGTCAATTTACCCATTTTTAGCCTTCAGTTATCCACCTCAAAAACCTATATTTTAAGCCATATTATGCTAAAAACATGCTTAAAATGATTGACTTTTAGGGTCGACTATGCTAAGATGGTAGTACCTCAGACAAGTACTGAGGTAAGTTTTTTAAAAAGAAATCATGCTTAATTTGGCAGTAGGGATTATGATGTTTGTATCATCAGTTGCACCGACGCAAGCTACGAGTACAAACACCTCTTCCGCACCAATTAGCACATCAACGCCGCATGTTGTCGCCGTCATGAAGGTCGAAACTGTAAACAAAGAAACAATAGAGGCTCTTGTGCGCGAAGAATTCTCCGATATTCCTATTATGGTTGATATCGCGAGATGTGAATCGCAGTTTATCCAGTTTAACAAAGATGGTTCTGTTCACCGAGGCCGTATTAACCCGGCCGACGTTGGAATCTTCCAAGTTAATGAAAGTTACCACTTAAAGGCATCTGAGAAGTTAAATCTAGATATCCATACAGTTGAGGGTAACCTCAAATATGCTCGTCACCTTTATGAAAATGAAGGAGCCGATCCGTGGAGTGCATCTTCACCATGTTGGGGTAAACGTATTGTAGTTGCAAAGAAATAATCTCACAGAAAACCTCACCCAGAAATGGATGAGGTTTTTTGATTTACCCGCCTAAGTTTTTGCTGTCCTGAATCTCCTGTATTTTCTTCCCAAAAGAAAATACAACAGCAAAAAGTTTGAGGGGTTCTACCTGTTGACAAGAACATTTGTGTATGTTAGTATTTTATACAGAACAAATCGTATACATTTTTCACAAACAACAGAAAGAGATACAATGAAAAAAGAAGATTGGTTAAATACACTCGCTTGCGAATTACCAGGTTTATCCAACAGAACACGGAATGCTATGCAGAGAAGAGGCAGATCAACTGTCCGTGACCTTTTGAAAGAACTTGACCGATTAAAGCCGTCAGGGATTGGACGACCTTTTCGCCACCGTCTTGGTTGGGGAGCTGGCACTGAAGCTGTCACTGAACTTAGAAAATCGCTCATGAGTATCGGCTTCACTTATGAAGATAATTTTCTACTTTCAAATAATCCTAACGAGTTCAATATTCGTAGTCTTCAGGAAAAATTCGGCCTCAACAGAAAGCAGGCGGAACTTTTCACACAAATCGCCATCAAGGAAGGTTGGTTTAGCCCATCGCCATTCAAGGATTAAACTAACGCCTTTACATCACCCACTTAGAGAAATCTTTGTGGGTGATTTTTCTTGACCCATTCTTAATTCATAATTCCTAATTCTTAATTCTCGCCATTTATGCTAAAATGGCGAAATGAAATACACCACCCTCATATTCGATCTCGATGGTACATTGGCACCAAGTAAAGAAAGACCTTCCGAATCAATGTGTGCGACTTTATGTGAATCATTAAATTATTTTAAAGTAGCAGTTATCTCTGGCGCAAGCTTCGAACAGTTTCAAAAACAGTTAGTTGCAAATTTGCCATGTGCCGACTTATCAAATCTTATGCTCGCTCCAACAAACGGCTCTGCAATATATTCATTCCAAAATAGAGAATGGAAATGCCTAGAAAAAAGTGTTTTGAAAGATGAAGATAAAAGTAGAATTTTTACGGCGATAAAAAACGCAATGGGGAAGTGTGGTGTAGCCGAAGACAATACTTACGGAACACAAATAGATGACAGGGAAACTCAAGTCACTTTTTCTGGATGCGGTTCCACAGCACCAATATCTGTAAAAGAAAATTGGGATAAAGACTCGACTCTTCGTCTTAGAATGGCAGACTATATAAAAAGTGAGTTACCAGAATTCGAAGTTAGAGTTGCCGGAATGACTTCTGTTGATGTAACAGCAAAAGGGTTTGATAAAGAAAGCGCAATATATAAAATTGAAAAATATTGGAATATAACAAAAGATGAAATTCTATTTATGGGCGATGCATTATTTGAAGGTGGAAATGATGAGCCTGCAAAAAATACAGGAGTAGACACTATACAAGTTTATAGCATTGAAGAAACAGAAAATAAAATTAAAGAATTAATAAACTCAATTAAAGAAAAAACCCAACCTATTGAATAAGCTGGGTTATAAGCACGGGTGTGTTCGCACTTGAATTAAAGTGGAAGCGAATGATCTGATTAAAAGAACAAGGTTATCAAAACTTTCTTCCTTTTCACAATATACGGTTTGAGGATCAGAAACATACCCTTCGGAACTAAGACTTTCACGAATCCAAGATGATGTGTATATGATTGCCGGACAAACAATTCCTTTTTCCCTCAAACAATCAATGAGAATTTCTCCTCCTTTATTTGATTCCCAGTCAGAAACCTTAGGAAACATAGCCTGAACATCGCTAATTTGTTTTTGAGAATCTTCACTAGGCCAAAATAATGGCAAGCGACGCTCGGTGATTATTATGTCACTGTGAACAATCTCTTTATACTTAATCAGCAAATCTCCTGCAACTGAAAAATTTACAACATGCACTCTCGGAAAGATTCTGTTCAGTGCCATTGTCGTACTCTCTTCTTGTTCAAAATCTGGCTCAAGTAATATAATTCTTCTTAACATATTTATCTCCTGCGCTCTAATTTATACCTATATAATTTTATGTCAACATGTCAAATGAACAGAGTAGGGGACTTGGCTGTATTTTATAACCTCACATTTTTCATTCAAATTTTAACTTAACACGCCCCTATCGGCTCTCAA
>CAZGFB010000030.1:0-8994 GCA_964525175.1 uncultured Candidatus Saccharibacteria bacterium
CGAAGCGAACTCACAATGGGTCCAGGGCTTGCCCTGGGGTTTAATACCTTTTATTCTTTTTTGACAAGAATTCGGGTCGGTTTTGCTTCGCAAAACCGACCCGAATTCGCTTGTCCCTCTTTGTTTTATTTGCTATAATACGCAATAATAATATGGCAAAAAACTCCAAGGGGCAAGAAAACTCAAAAGGAAACGACTATAAGAATGAAAAAGAAACAGCTCTCGATCCAGAGCGGATAAACGTTATTCCCCAAAACATTTCGAAAGAAATGCGCTCTTCGTATTTGGACTATGCCATGTCTGTTATCACATCTCGAGCTCTTCCTGATGTTCGCGATGGTCTAAAGCCTGTGCATCGAAGAATTCTTTTTGCGATGAATGAAATGCATCTCACAGCGAGTTCAAAGACACGAAAGTCTGCGACAGTGGTGGGAGAGGTGCTTGGTAGTTATCACCCACACGGCGACTCTTCTGTTTATGATGCAATGGTGAAGCTTGCTCAAGATTTTTCAACTCGATACCCGCTTGTGATTGGCCAAGGTAACTTCGGTTCTATCGACGGTGACGGAGCTGCTGCATACCGATATACTGAAGCAAAGATGAGTAAAATTTCTGCTGAGCTTCTTCGTGATATTGAAAAAGAAACAGTTGATTTTCGTCCAAACTATGACGCCACAAAAAAAGAGCCTATAGTTCTTCCTGCTGTTGTTCCAAACCTACTTTTGAACGGAACTCTTGGTATTGCTGTGGGTATGGCGACAAACATTCCACCTCACAACCTCGGTGAAGTGCTTGATGCCACTGTTCATCTTATTGAAAACTCTGATGCTACAAACGACGACCTTGCAAACTTTGTGAAAGGTCCAGACTTTCCAACAGGTGGAATTATTTTCAATGAAAAAGATATTCGACATGCTTATGCTCACGGACGAGGCGGTGTGCTTACGCGAGGTGAAGCTGAAATTATCGAGACAAAATCAGGAATGTTTCAGATTATCATTACCTCAATTCCTTTCCGTGTTATCAAATCAACCTTGATTGAACAAATCGCCGACCTTGTGCGGGAAAAGAAAATCGAAGGTATTAAAGGTCTTCGTGATGAATCTGCAAAAGACATTCGAATTGCTATTGATATCAAAACAGGTGCGCATCCTCAAAATATTTTAAACTATCTATACAAACATACTCAGCTTGAAGAGACTTTTCACTTCAACGTGGTCGCCCTTGTGGACGGCATTCCTCAGACGCTTTCTCTAAAAAGTATTCTTGTGGAATTTATTGCACATAGACAAATTGTGGTTCGACGACGAACAGAGTTTGATTTAAGAAAAGCTGAAGCTCGAGAACATATTTTACTTGGACTTAAAAAAGCGCTCGACCATATCGATGAAATCATTAAGCTCATTAAGAAATCTAAAGATGTCGATGACGCACGATTGCAATTGATGAAAGCTTTCAAGTTTTCAGAACTCCAAGCAAATGCAATTCTTGAAATGCGACTTCAGAAGCTTGCTGGCCTTGAAAGAAAGAAAATTGAAGATGAATTAAATGCTGTACAGGCTTTGATTAAAGAACTTAAAGATTTACTTGCATCACCAAAGAAAATTTTGGCTGTTATTAAAAATGAACTTCAAGAAATTCGTGAAAAATATGGTGATGAAAGACGAACAAAAGTGGTGCGTCACGGCGCAAAGAACTTCTCTATGGAAGACTTGGTTCCAGATGAAGAATCTGTTGTCGTGCTCACTCAAGGTGGATATGTAAAGCGAACTCACCCAGATGAATACAAGCCACAAAAGAGAGGCGGTGTGGGTGTGGTTGATCTAAACACAAAAGAAGAAGATTTTGTGACTCATTTGCTACGAGCCACAGCTCATAATGATATTCTATTCTTCACAGATAAAGGAAAGGCATATCAAATTAAAATGTACGAACTTCCAGAAGGTAAGCGTGCAACTCGTGGAAAGGCGATTATCAACTTCCTAGCAATGTCTCCAGATGAAAAGATCACTTCCGTGCTTCCAATGCCAAAAGAGTTAAAAGGTAAAGATATGTCGCTTATTATGGTGACAGAGCAGGGTGTATCTAAAAAAGTTGAAGCAAGTGCATTCCACGATGTTCGCCGAAATGGACTTATTGCAATTAAATTAAATGATAATGATAAATTGATCTCTGTTTCATTTGTTGAAAAGGGTGATGATTTGATTGTTGTTACAAAGAAAGGTCAGTCCATTAGATTTGAAGAAAGTGGAGTGAGAGAAATGGGAAGAAATGCTGCAGGTGTGATTGGTATCAGACTTGATAAGGGTGACAATGTGATCGCAGCAGACGTTATTCCAAAAGGTTTGAAGAATGCCTCACTTCTCGTGATGTCTGCAAATGGATATGGAAAGAAAACTGATGTCGATGAGTATAAAACTCAAGGAAGAGGAGGCTCAGGTATTAAAACAGCACAAGTAACAGCTAAAATTGGTGATCTAATTTCCGCAAAGGTGGTAACAGAAGAAATCGAAGAAGCTGTGGCGATGTCAAAAAAGAGCCAGGTGATTCGTGTTGAAATTAAAGCTGTGCCATCTCTTGGAAGACAAACTCAAGGTGTGAGAATTATGAAATTGAGGGAGGGGGATGAGATTGCGTCTTTTGTTTGTTTGTAAGCAAACAAAAGAGAATTAAGAATTATGAATTAGGAATTAAGAATGGATCAAAACTCAAATACCTCGCCTTCGGCGCGGTATTTTTGAATTTCGTATTTTATTCATAATTCTTAATTCTTAATTCCTAATTCTATTATACCTATGGTATAATATTCTCATGTTCCTAAGCCCTGAAAAAATTGTTGAATATTGTGACGTTCATCATGGTATGAAGGTTGCAGATTTTGGATCAAGTATTGGTGCTTTTGCTTTACCACTCGCAAAAAGAGTTGGTGTACACGGCGCCGTATATGCTATTGATGTACGAAAAGAATTACTTGCGAAGCTTCACAATGAAGCTAAGGCTCAAAAGCTCGAAAATGTGGAGGTGATACTTGGAGATTTTGAAAAAGAAAAAGGTGCAACGCTACACAATGAAAGTGTGGATCGTGTTTTCGTGGTAAATAGTTTTTTTCAAGCTGAAGATAAGGATGCTTGTATTAATGAAATAAGTAGAGTTTTGAAAAAAGGAGGGAAAGTAATTTTCATCGACTGGGCAGATTCTTTTGAAAATCTAGGTCCGAAAAAAGAAGCTGTGGTTACCGCAAAAGATGCTACATTAATGTTCGAGAAACACTATTTTAAAAAAGAAAGAGATTTTCCCGCAGGAGATCATCATTATGGTATACTATTTATAAAATAATATGGAACAAAAAACATCTAATTTTCAGATTATAATACTTTTAGTTTTTGGTTTTTTTATAATTCTAAGTGTTATTTTATTTGCCACCTCAAAAGTTAAACAATCTACTGATGTGACGGTGACTCCTGTTGTCATGTGGGGTACAGTTTCGGGCAGTACTGTGGATGCTTTTTTAAGAGCTCTTCTTGAAAAAGAAAAAGATTCATTAAAAATAACTTATATTGAAAAAGATCCTAGAAATTTTCAGCAAAACCTAATTGAAGCTATTGCCGACGGGGCCGGCCCAGATATTGTGATCTTGCCCCAAGATATGGTACTTAAAAATATTAATAAATTTACTGTTTTACCATACGAATCATATCCGTTGAGAAATTTTAAAGATCAATTTGTTGATGCTGGTTCTGTATATCTGAATACAGAAGGTGTAATGGCACTTCCATTTATTATTGATCCTATGGTTATGTATTGGAATAAAACCCAATTTGTAAATGCTGGGATTATAAATCCACCAGTGGATTGGACAGAATTTTCTAAAGTTGTTTCGAAGTTAACAAACAAGGATTCAAATTTTAATGTATTGCACAGCGGTACAGCGTTGGGTGAATATCAAAATATAGATCATGCTAAAGATATTTTAAGTATGCTTTTTATGCAGGCTGGAGTTCCTATTGTGGCAAAAAATAATAAAGGGGGATACGAGTCAGCACTTTTAAATAATACAGAAAATAAACAAAGTTTGGCTGATTTTGCCCTTACGTTTTACACTGATTTTGCAAATCCATCAAAAGATAATTACTCTTGGAATAAATCACTTAATTCATCTTTAACTTCATTTATAGCTGGAGATACTTCTACATATTTTGGGTTTGCAAGTGAGCTTCCTTCAATCTCTCTTAAAAATCCAAATTTGAATTTTGATGTTGCAAAAGTTCCGCAAGTAGCTGTTGGCGATAGTAAAAAATCTGTCTTTGCAAAAATATATGGGCTCGCAGTTTTGAAGTCATCTAAAAATCAAACATCAGCTTTCACTCAAATTTTCAAACTTGTTTCAAAGGATTCAATTGTTGAGCTTTCCACTTTGACAAATCTTCCCCCGGTTAGAAAAGATGCTTTAGTTGGTAGTGCTACGGATTTATATATGAAAACATTCTATGATTCAGCTTTAATTGCTGATACTTGGATGGATCCAGATTCTTCTGCGACTGAATTTGTGTTTAAAAATATGATCGAGTCGGTAATAATTGGTAAAAATAATTCTGATATCGCAATAAGTAAAGCAGATGGTGAAATTGAGAATATTATAAGGACTAATGTTAAGAGTGAATAATATGAAATATTTAATCAGGTTTTTTGTAGTGTTTGCATTTTGCGTGCCTTTTCTTGCTAGCGCTCAACTTCCGTCGCTAATTGTTTGTGACCCTGTGGACCCAGCCAAACCATGTAATTTTTCTTCGCTTATCACTTTGGCAAATACCATTATAGAAGTATTAATAATTCTTGGTACAACAGTGTTCTCAATTATGTTTATGTATGCCGGATTTCTATACCTAACAGCTAATGGAAATACAGGGCAAATTAGTAAAGCTCACGGACTATTTTGGAATACAATCATTGGCTTTGTTATAATGCTCCTTGCTTGGGCTTTGATTGATTTTATTTTAATGGTATTGGTAAAAGGTCAAAATCCAGATCAGTATCGTTTATTATCAAAATGATTTATAATTTAAATGAGTCAAAATTTCTATAAGAATTAATATTAAAGGTACAATATGACAATTAAAAAAACTTTCACAATCTTCTCTTTACTTGCTTTGTTTTTTACAATTTTTGCTTTACCGTTTTTTGCTTTTCATGCAAATGCAGTATCAACAGTGAAGGATACTAGCGGTAGTGGTGGCGTGCACCTCACCGCTCAAATAGAAAATCCTTTGGGTGCAGGGAAGACCCTTACTATGGTTGTTGCGGATTTACTTAAACTCGCTGCGCAAATCGGTGCCATCTTTTGTGTTTTCTTTATAATCTACTCTGGCTTTCTGTTTATTAAAGCTCAGGGGGACTCTGCTGAACTCAAAACAGCTAAAAGCATATTTTTCTGGTCTGTTATTGGCACCGCAGTACTTTTGGGAGCAACAGTGATTGCTGATTTGATAACAGGTACTGTAGAAAGTGTGATTGGTAAATAGAAATATATCTTTGTAAAATTCTCAATAAAATGAATAAAAAACAACAAAAAAATGAGTTTATGCAAATTAGAAAATTTCTAATTCTTTCATTTGTAATTTTCCCCTCAGCTGTCTATGCCGATAGTCTTATGGATGTAGTGTGGCTCGGAAATCGTCTTATGCAAAGTATTGTGTTTTTGATTTTTGGTCTTGCTGTAATGTTTTTCTTATGGGGAATTTTGAAATATATTTTTAATGGAAGTGATGAAAAACAAAGAGAAGAAAGTAAAAAGTTTATGCTTTGGGGAATAGTCGGCCTCACGGTGATGGTGTCTGTGTGGGGGCTAGTGTCTATACTTGCAAATATATTCGGTATGCATCTACCCGCCGGCGTGACTCCAACATTACCATATAGGGAATATTAAAATAAAATTATGTGTCCAACAAATAGTATAAAAGATTTAATTTATTGTATTGTAGATATCTTCTTAATGAGGGGAATAATCCCTTTAATGATGGGCTTGGCTTTAGTCTTCTTTCTTTGGGGTGTTTTTAAATTTGTTCGAGACGCAGGAGATGATAAAGCACGAACAGAAGGGAAGAAGTTTATGTTTTGGGGTATTATGGGGATTTTCATAATGCTTTGTGTTTGGGCTTTCGTAGAAATTCTAGCGGGTACATTTTTTGACGCTCCAGTATTTATTCCACAGGTAATAATATAAGATCATTGTTGTTTTCAAAGAAAGTTTGCTATAATTATGTACGAAGAGTTTAATTTATAAGTGTTAATTAATAATAATATAATCCTCCAAACTTTTTTGCCATTACAATTTCACAGGAAATTGTAAAATAATAAATAAATGGCAAAAACTTAGGAGGACAAGTAAAAAATATGAAAAAGTTTGTATATGCATCACTAATGTTTATGTTTCCAATTGTAACTTTTGCTCAGCTTAATGTTGGACCCGCACAAACTGCTGTTAGTAGTATAGGTAAGCTGATTAATACTATTATTCCACTACTTATTGGAGCAGCTGTTCTTGTGTTCCTCTGGGGTGTGCTTAAATATGTTCTTGCAGGTAGTGAAGATCCAGCAAAGAAAACAGAAGCTCGAAGCTTTATGATCTGGGGTATTATTGCTATTTTCGTTATGGTATCAGTTATGGGTCTTATTGGTCTTGTTCAGAATGTTTCAGGTGTAAGTTCAACCGGAAACGTAAGTTTGCCTCAAGTTAATATTCCACAACCTGTTAGATAATATTCAAAATGATTTATTTAAGAAATCTTATTGATAATATCGTTAATCCAATAATATATTTTTTATTTGCTGTTGCTTTATTGTATTTCCTTTTTGGAGTTCTCGTTTTCATTAAAAATGCAGACGATGAATCAGCTAGGGAGACAGGAAAGAAACATATATTTTGGGGAATAATTGGTTTGTTTATAATGGTTTCTGTATATGGCATAATCAGCATTGTTGTTGGTACAGTTGGCGCAGATGTCCCAACAAATCTGATGGGTAATGTATCAAATTAAATCAAAAGTTTTTTAAACAAAACGCCTTTTCTTAAAATGAAAAGGCGTTTTGTTATGGGCGGTGTTTTAAATATATAAATGTTGTTATGGTATTAAAAAAGAAAAAAGGCGTCACACTCGGAAGTGTGACGCCTGTGATGATTCTCACCAAGTAATAAAGTCGAAAGAATATTGGCCAAATGAGCGATTCATAGAGGTGAATCGTACGGATTTAATTGCCTCCAAATCCGATTCGACATCAAGGTCCACAGCGGGGGAGTCTATGTACCAAGTGACCCTCCTACCGTTTACCTTGACCGGGATAGGCCTACCTTGTGCATTCAGGTACTCTACCTTTGTGGGGTGTGGTACCCTGAATTCACAATTCTTTTTCCCGTTTGTGTTTGCTGAACCTGGTCGGCCATAGGCCACCGTAACAACTTTCTCAACTTGCGCTGGGGTAGCATCACTGCTCTCAAACGACCTCATTATCTCCGTCCACTTTTCGGTGGGGAAGAAATGAATAGCCACATAGACTAGAACAACCCCGAGTAAGAGTTTAAGTGGTGTGGTAAGGAATTTTTTGATTCCACTCAGTCTATTCCATCGGCTTAGGACAGCTAGACCAATCACTACAATCAACAATATGAACCAAAACTTGTATTGTTCCCAGAAATTTGTAATTCCACCAAGATGGAAGTTTGAATATCTAAAGATCAAGACAAGAACGAGGAGAATTGCACCGAAGATAATTATTTTGTTGCTATGTCTATTCATTTCATTCCTTTCAGTATTGAAGCTGCCTCAGCAAAAGGATTTGAACCTCCGACAAATTCTGTTTTCGTGTATGTCATGCGACCTTCTTGTGTTTGAATAATGTCGATTGCCCGAAGAGTTGCCTGTTCCTTACTCAAACCTGAATCAATTAGCATCTGTGCTACTTTTGCAATTCGTTGGGCAGTGCCACCGTCACCGAGCATATCAGCTTCTTGAGAGAGTGTACGAGCACGCTCTAACTTTTTGCCTTGTTCTGCGTTCTTAAGTGTTGGGTCGGCATAGTCAGCCTTTGCAATGTCCAAGCCTGTGACCTCTACAAAATCGTACATAGAATCAACGGCACGTTTAACTTCATCAGCTATCAGTTGCTTATCAGCAATAAAGTCTGCCGCTGACATATGTGCTCCGCGTTCGCGGATTTCATCAACGACTTTTGCTCGAAGTGCTTTCATGATTGCATCAGGGCTGTTAGATAGATATTTGTTTGGATCACTGATCTTGAACCTTAATACTGCCCTAGCTTTTAATTCTGCTTGGTCGACTCCTGAGCCTGCTCTTACTCCAGTCATAAAGGTGAAACCGTCTTTCCCAGGTTCTTTTATTGGGTCTGGTATTTCCCAAACATTTTCTCTAAGGTCAACAAGTTCAAATCCTGTGATGAAAGGAATAATCATGTTCCACCCCTCAGTAAAAAGAACACTTGTTCGTGCTCCGAGGAATGTGAGTACCGCTACGTTTCTGTATGGAACTTGAAAAAACCCTTTTGAAGAGATTCCGAATGCTACAATTGCAATAGCGAGCGCGCCAAGAATTCCAAGTCCTAAAGGTATTGCTACTGCAAGACCTAAGAGGATTGAGGTGATGATGCCTATGCTTATTGATTTAACTGGTCCGATTTCCATAATACTATTCTTTCTAAGTGTGTGTGGTGAGATTTTCAAACAACAATGGGGGATTTGCACTCGCAAAACACTCCTCTAAATCTACCTCATATTATATCATAAAATAGGAAGAAATGCAAGTTTGGTAAAACGTGTTGAATTAATGCTATTTTATGATATGATGTTTCTCGTATCTTCTTCACATCTTCGCTAAAGTGTGAATATAATAGATATTTGATTAATTTGGATTTTTGCATGTTTGATTTGTATATCCACCCTTAGCTCAGCTGGTAGAGCAGATCCCTCTTAAGGATAAGGTCGTA
>CAZGFB010000031.1:0-8989 GCA_964525175.1 uncultured Candidatus Saccharibacteria bacterium
TTTGAATCGTACCCCATACGATTCAACCCCAGGGTACCGAGGACGACACAAAATATAGTCGTGAATACACTTCTTATTTTATGTCGATTTTACATTTGAAGCATGTTAACAATTTTTAACGGAAACGACGAGGTGCTGGTGCGAGCGAAGGCTCGTGCTCATGCATTTTCTCTACAAGGTGAGAATTGTGAACTTTTGGTATTGGAGAGCGATACCTTTTCACCGACTGTTTTTGATGAAAGTTTTTTTGCACAATCTTTTTTTGGAACGAGCTATGTGGTTTTTTGTGATAATGTTTTTGAAAATAAAGAAGCACAAGAATTTTTTGAGAAGTTCGCTGAGGAAATTGTGAAGTCTTCAAACAACTGCGTATTGGCAGAAAAAACTTTGTCTGTGGCTTTGCAGAACAGTTTTAAAAAAGCCGGAGCGAAGATTCTTGATTTTAAGGTTGAGAAAAAAGATGAAAGAAAATTTAATACTTTTGCGCTCGGTGATGCTTTAGGGATGAAGGATAAGAAAAATTTGTGGATACTTTTTGCACAAGCGAGAAGTATGGGGCTAGAAGGGGAGGAGATTTGTGGAGTTCTGTTTTGGCAAATTAAAAATATTATTCTCGCGCAAAATACAAAAACTTCTGTGGAAGCTGGTGTTTCTGAATATCCATATAAAAAAGCAAAAAGTTTTTCAAAAGTTTGGAAGGAGGATGAATTACAATCTTCTCTTTTACATTTAACAAAGATGTATCATGACGCCCATAGGGGGAGAGGGGATTTTATGAATCAACTAGAGTTATGGGCTCTTTCTGTTAAATAGTCTTGAAATTTATGCATTTTCGTGTATAGTATTGCAGTATCTTAAATATCCGCCCGTAGCTCAGTCGGTAGAGCAGCTCCCTTTTAAGGAGAGGGTCGTAGGTTCGATTCCTACCGGGCGGACAGAGCAAACATATGAAAACCACCATTTTGAATTTGGTGGTTTTCTTTTGCTCTGTCCGAGGCGGAGGCTGACGAGCCGAGCCGGGGTAGCGCAAATTTCTAGCAAGAAATTATGTGTGACGACAAAACAAAAACAGCTGGTCTTTTTATTTGTCCGCCCGAGCAAGCAAAGGGTTTTGCTTGCGAGTAGGAATCGAAAAGCCGGAATATAAAATTTTCAGTGAGCTCGGAAGAGTTTCCGAGCGCAAGTGCGGAAGACGACGGTCTGAGCCATGTGGAAAAGATTTTTCAGCAGAAAAATACTTTTGCAGAAAATTTTTTGAGGCTGTGCCCAGACCGGATTTTTGTGACGGCAAAAATCTGAGTCGAGGGAGATACTCCTACCGGGCAAGAAAATTTCATGTGTCGACATGAAATTTATTCGTGACGACAAAACCACCCACCCATGCAGTGGAGGATTTCCTACTATTTTACAAAGGCAAATCTAGAGCAAAAGCACCGGGGCCTAAAAAGAGGAGAGAAAGGCCGATGATGGCTATATAAAGTCCAAAAGTGAATATTTCTCTATTGAGAGTATTTAATTTTACATCCAAATACCATTTCAAAAGAAGAACAAAAAGACCGACAAGAATAGCTATTTGTGTGAACAGGCCGATAATGGTGAAAAATCCTACAAGCAAAGTAATACTAGCTATTATTTTTTCATAGACAGTTAAACCTTTTTTACCTTGAGAATTGGACTTAAATAGGGTACTGTATCCATATACTAGAAACCATATACCGAATACAATACGGAGTAGGGATATAGCCAAAAGTGAATAATTGAAAAGTTGGGGGAAGGCGCTAAGCATGGATAAATTATAGCATAGACAGTATATAAAGTAGACAATGAATTCACCCCGTTAGAGATAAAAGCGTTATTCTGTAAAAATCGTGTATAATTTTGATTACATAAATATCTCAATAGACAAGCCATCTCTACGGAAACGTCTTGATTAGGACAGGTTTTAGTTTAAGGAAATTATAAAATGGTAAAAACAACAAAAAATAAAATAACAACGTTTCCTATCTCTAACGGGGTAAAAGATACAATTTTAATATTAAACGATATAAGAAGCACACATAATGTGGGGGCGATTTTTCGCACTGCTGATGCTTGTGGAATTTCAAAAATATATCTTGTTGGAACTACGCCTTCGCCTATAGATAGGTTTGGAAGAGAAAGAAAGGATGTTGCAAAGACAGCTTTAGGGGCTGAGAAAACGATTCCTTGGGAATATGTTTTAAATATTGAGCCATTGCTACTTAAATTAAAAGAAGAAAAGTTTAGTGTTGTAGCGATTGAACAAAGTGAAAATTCTGTGGATTATAAAAAAGTACAATTAAAGGACAAGTCTGCTATTATAGTAGGTAATGAAGTCACGGGAATTCCAAAAGAAATTTTAGCGATGTGTGACATTGTGACAGAAATTCCGATGATGGGAGAGAAAGAATCTTTAAATGTTTCTGTGGCGACAGGGGTGGTGCTTTTCAGAATATTAGGAATTTAGCATTTACGTTCCTTCTGTCATCCTCGTGTACTCACGGGGATCCAAGTTAATTTTGCGTTTGATTCAATTTTTTAAAATAGAATTCAGACTTGGATCCCCGCTGAGTACAGCGAGGATGACAATGCGGGGTTCATTTATATTTTTTATTTTTACATTATTATTTTTACATTTGAAACATGAAGATCACAATCTTTGGATTAGCGGGTACAGGAAAATCTTCCACAGGCAAAAAACTTGCAGAGAAATTGCAGTGCGCTTTTGTTTCAACGGGAAATCTTTTTCGAGAACTGGCTAGAGAAGCAGGAATGAGTGTTCATGACTATGATATTATTGCAGAAAATGATTCATCCATAGACCAAAAGCTCGATGAAAGAATTGCTCAGATCGGGAAGGTTCATGAAAATTTGG
Source organism: uncultured Candidatus Saccharibacteria bacterium (assembly GCA_964525175.1). Lineage (GTDB taxonomy): Bacteria > Patescibacteriota > Minisyncoccia > Phycocordibacterales > CAIZIN01 > CAIZIN01. The sequence continues at coordinate 2,894 of CAZGFB010000031.1, forward strand.
TACTTGAAAGTCGACTCGGTTGGTATTTTGTGCCAGATTCACTAAAAATTAAATTTATATGTACTGACGAAGAAAGATTTAAACGTGTTGCACATAGAGATGGTATTTCAGAAGAGGAAGCAAAAACTCAGAGCACAATAAGAGAAAATTCTCATTTAGAGAGGTTTAAAAAAGTATACGGAATAGAAGACTATAGTGCCGATGAGCATTTTGACCTAATAATTGATACAACCAATATTCACACAAATGAAGTGATGGAAGTTATTTTAAATAAGATTTAATAAAAGTACACAGACAAATACACAAACATGACGCTATAGCGTCATGTTTGTGTATGTAAAAAAACTATGTTTGATGGGTAGGGCAAAAGTGTGTGCTCCTTCCTCCCACAACAATCCTTTTTATAATTCCACCACATCCTTTCTTCCCGCATTTTTCATTTTTCTTTTGATATACATTTTGTTCATGATGAAATTTGCCGGGGAGACCTAAAATATTTCGGTAGTCACTCATCGAATCGCCTCCAAAATCTATTCCTTTTGTAAGCACTTCCTGAATTGCTTTAAAAAGTTTTTGCATTTCTTTGTCTGTGATATTTTTCACAAGTCGCTCTGGGTGGATACTTGAAAGCCAAAGTGCTTCATCGGAATATATGTTTCCAATTCCTGCAACAACATTTGGATCCATGAGAGCTGTTTTAATTTTTGTGTTTAACTTGGTGGTTAATCTATTTTTTAAAATAACCCAAGTAAAGTTTTTGTGAAGTGGTTCAGGGCCAATATTTTTTAGGTGTTTCGTGTCGTGTACATTTTCTGATTCGAGTAAAACTACTTTAGAAAATTTGCGAGCATCACAAAGTGCTAAATGTTTTCCGTTTGACAAGGTAAAAACCAGATGAACAAATCTGTTGAACGGATCCTTCAAACTCTCCGGCTCTACCGGAGTCCATACAACTGTGTCATTCCCGCGGAGGCGGGAATCCAGTCTGGAATTTGAACTTGGATCCCCGGAGTACCGAGGACGACACAAAACATAGTCGCTTAGCTCGTTGTTTTGTGTCGTTTTTCCTTTTTCATTTTTAATTTTTAATTTGCTGTACCTTCCGTACAGCAGATGCCCCGTCATCTTTAAATGAATTAAAATTATTTTATTATTTGAAAGATATATCAAAATATTTTTTCCTCTTCTTTCGGCTTTTAATATTTTTACTCCTTTTGTATTTTTTTTAAACAATTCAAAATATTCTGGATTTTTTATTGTTTCCTTAAACATTGAAAGAGGGGAATAGAAATCAGTCCACACATCCTTTATTGTGAGGTTTTTTACATATTTGTTTAAACCGTTGACGGTTGTTTGTACTTCGGGTAGTTCGGGCATGTTTCAAATGTAAAATGTAAAAAGAAAAATGTAAAAATAATTCAAGATACAACCCCCACACTATTTTTTTTTGAGCACTTGTCAAAGAGCTTTAAGGGGTTGACAGGTGTGAAATTTTGTTTAGTATTCACAATGAAAGCTCTTTACATTGCCGATGGTCGGCTTTTGATTGAGCACAACTCGAACTATATCTAATTATGAATTATCCAACGGTGTTTTTCATTTGCGTGATTATCGTGGCTTTAATGGTGTGGGCAATAAATTACTTCCATGCAATAAGAATCAAGAGTTCTTCGTCTCAGGAGAAAAAACGTCTCGATAACTTGGAAATTGTTTGTTCTATTGGACTACTTGCAACACTATTCTTTGCACTATTTTCACCAATTATCTATGAATTCAAACCTTTGGCAGGGGACACTCAGTACAAGATGATTAGAGACAATACCGGAAAAATTGTGGCCTTGGAAAAGGGTGCGACAGGTTTTCACAAACCATTTTGTTCGGCTGACACTTTTGTTTGTCTGCCAGATAAAATGGATTCATTTGGGAACGGTGTTGTTTACACGATAGGGGGTTTTGATTCAGAAGTTGTGGTAATTCAGTGCACAACTTTATGCGAAGACTACCCAAAAGCCTTCATCGAGACGAATGGAGCTTTTATCCAGTGTGGAAACCTTCACGTTTTTGGTGGAACAAGACTTGGTTTTATGAAATGGGTACATGAAGAATTTAACAAGATTTTGCGCAAGGACATGCTCGCCGAAAAGGAAAAAGGGAAGGCTGTGGTATTGGATACGCCTGCAGATGTTTACAATTTTGTCCGCGAGACGGCAGACAAATGGAATAACAGCAATCCATACAGTTGCAAAATCATGCTTAAGCAACCGTAGCTAATCAGTTATTCAAAAGCATTCAAACCCCGCAGATTTTCTGATCTGTTGGGGTTTTTTCTATGTCTAAGAATTCAGAGTTAACAAACTCAGTGATAGCAGAGTTTGTTAACTCGTTTTTTATATTCAAATTAAAACAAAACATTCGACGTATCGAATGTTTTGTTTTAATGTTTTTGTTTACTATTTAAATATTTGAATTTAATATTTGTTTCGGATTTCGTGCTTCGGATTTCGAATTTTTAAGAAGCGCAGCTTCTGCAATTTTTGCATCACTCCACGCTACTTTGCTTCCATTTGGGCCCATGATATATGGGTCGGTGCCTTTGCCGGAAATAAGCACAGCGACTTTCTCTCCGTTTGCTTGCCATTCATACCCAAGCTGTACAGCTTTATCAATTGCCTCTGCTCTGTCTAGGATTACTTCGCAAGTTTTGTTTTTAATACCACTTTGCACTCCTTCGATAATTGTAAGAGGGTCTTCATCATAAGGATCTTCGTCGGCAAGAATTATGTAATCGCAATATGTATCTGCAACTTTTCCCATCTCTGGTCTTTTCCATTTATCTCGTCCTCCACCCGTCGAGCCAAGCAAACAAATTTTCTTTTGATTTGGGAAAGCTTTGTAAAGAGCTTCGAGTGAATCAGAAGTATGAGCGTAGTCCACAACAACATCAAAGTCTTGCCCAATTTTTATATGTTGAATTCTACCCTTGAGTTCCTTTAATTTAGAAAAGGCAGAAGCAATTATTTCTTTTTCAATCCCAAAAACATCTGCGTATGTTGCAGATGCAAGCATATTATAGATGTTAAAAATACCTTTTATCTCAGAAGACATTATTGTTCCTTTGTATGTGAAATACACACCATTTTCATCCGACATATAGGGTTCTGCATCCACAAGTCCATATGTGTATTTTTCATTTACCTCTCTTTCTAAAAATCGGTATGCTTCTTTATCATCGGTGTTTGCGACAATAACTTTTCTTTGTTTTGAAGATCTTTCCAATTCTTTTGCGATTGAAACTTTTGCTTTAACATAATTTTCAAATGAACCATGAGACTCAATATGCTCCGGTGCAATGTTTGTAAAAATTAAAGCATCTAAATCTATAAATTTATTTCTAAATTGTTTTGCACCTTCAGAAGTAACTTCAATCACAGCGTGTGTACAGCCTTCGTTTACAGCATCACGCAAAAACTTTTGCATAAAAAATCTTCCCGGCATCGACATTTTATACATATTTGGTTTTGTTTCATTTCCAATTTTAAAACGAATTGTATTTGAAAGTGCTGTTTTGTACCCAGCTTCTTCAAGAATTGCGTTTACAAATTCCGATGTGCTAGATTTGCCTTTTGTGCCAGTAATACCAACAACGTGAATTTGTTTGGAAGGGAAGCGGTATATAATAGCTCCTATGAAAGTGATGAGGTAATGATAAGCAGGCTGGCATTTTGCAAAAAGCTTTCGAGGTATGATTTTTTTGATAAGTTTAAGTATTTTTTCCATGCACATATAATACACCATTCCTAGTTTTTAGTCCTTAGTGCGTAGTTGGTAGAAAACCCTCCAAACTTTTTGTTATGGCCCGGCTCGAGTACGAGCCGGGCATTTCGAATTCAAATAACAAAAACTTAGTAGGGTAAAGAAAAGCCCCACCTTTATAAACTAGGTGGGGCTTGGGGTCAATTTAGCTCAACAAGAGATGATTCTGTGTCTCGGGCCGTAGACTAGGACCATAGCCATGCTCATACGACCACAGGGAGTGGAGTGGACACAAACCATGGCTGATGAACCATTGAATCCTGCTTTTGTGAGATTGGCTTTGATGGCTTCAACCGAATTTTCGCCACGCTTGCACTCGCGGACTAAATCTCTGGCTTCATCCTGCGTAAGTTCATTGAACGGTTTGGATACAGTTGGGGTACTCATGATATTTTCCTTATACAAAATTGAGAAGGGAAGAGCGGAATGCTCCTCTGACTTGCTACCTTATATTATATCACAAGTGGTCAAAAAGTCAATGTTTGAGCGGTGAGCATAAAAATAACCGCTATAAATAAAGGTATTTTGTATTGTCATCCTCGAGTACTCTCGGGGATCCAAGTCCGCATCTTCAGACTGGATTCCCGCCTCCGCGGGAATGACAGAAAAACTAGAGCCTAGCGCCTAGAGCCTAATTGCTAAGAATTTTTAATACCGCCTTCACAATATCTTGTGTACTTGTAACGTCTTTATCAATTTTCTTCACAGCTTCACGAGCTTCTCTTTCGCTATAACCAAGAGATTGAAGGGCTTCAATAGCAAGAGCTCCGTCTTTAAGTGAACCACTCACATATTTTTCATCTGGGGCACCAAGTTTATCTCGAAGTTCAATCACCATTTTTTCTGCCATTTTTTTACCAATACCTGAGATTTTTGTAAGATATGATGTGTCGCCAGTCTCAACAGCTTCTCGAATTGTGTCTGGAGTTGTGAGGTTTAGAATGTTTAATCCTGTTTTTGGGCCAATACCTGAGACACTAATTAGTAGCTCAAATAGCCCAAGTGAGTCTCGGGTAGGGAAGCCAAACAAGTCGGAAGCATCTTCACGAATGGTATGATGAATCCAAAGAGCGAGCTCTTCGCCAATTTCTCCGGCTTTCTCAAGTGTTTCTCCTGTGGCAAAAATTTTATATCCAACTCCGTGCACGTCTAATATTAGGAATTTAATGTCGAGGTGGGCGATTTTGCCTGTAAGTTTTGCGATCATATACTAGAAGTATATCACAGTTTAACTTGCTATTTAATGGCTAAATATGGCGTGTTAACAGGTGTCTTTTCTCGCGCTCCTTAATTTTTAAGCACAAATTTTTGATTTTATAAATAATTTCTTAATGTCTTAATTTAAAAATTCAAACATTATTTAAAAATTTGAAATTACAAAATTAAAAATTAACCAAAACGTCTTTTTAGACACACAACACATTGGTAAGGGAACATTTTTACAGGCTGGGAATGTACCTTGTGAGTGCTTGCACGTTTTGGTTTTATATGTTAATGTTTTCGCACATATGCCAATAACATCATCAGCAAAAAAAGCGTTACGAGCCTCAACAAAAAAGAAGGTTTTTAATCATCGCCGAAAGGAAACAATGAATAAAGCCGTTCGTGATATTAAGAAGCTTGTATCTGCTAAAAATACAGAGGAAGCAAAGAAGCTTATCTCAACTGCTCAGAAGGCAATTGATAAGGCTGCAAAAATGAATACAATTTCAAAAAATACAGCATCTCGAAAGAAGTCAAGACTTGTTGCTTTAGTGAAGCGAGCAGAAAACAAATAATTTGTAACACGCCCTCCAAACTTTTTGATTACAAAAACTACTTGTCCACCTAACTTTTTTCAAAAGTTTGTGTGGAAGGAGGGCAAGTAACTGATAACTTAACAAAAAATCGTTCACTAAGGTGAACGATTTTTTGTTTTATGGAAGCATTGATGATAACCAAGAAATACACCAGACGAGAATCGCTCCATAAATAAGCCCTACTATAACCTTGAGGATTTTGTTATCTTCAATTTCAGGTTTTAAAAAGAAAGCAAAACTAATTCCAAGATCAAATAATCCAAGAATTACTAAAGGAGTACTTTTAGCTAGCATTCCAACGAGAAGCATAAATGTCCCACCAACGAATCGAAGGGGTGTTCTGTTTATAAAAGCTTTTTTCATTTGTATATTATAGCAGAAAAGTAGAGGAGAAAGAAAAAGATTTATGTTTTTTTAAATCAGTACTATTGCGGAGGAGGTGAGATTCGGCTAGGAATAATTTTGGTTTCGTCAAACCAAAATT
>CAZGFB010000032.1:0-4152 GCA_964525175.1 uncultured Candidatus Saccharibacteria bacterium
CAAAGCACAATCTCACTTGAGTCGCCTGTGGGTGAAGATGGTGATGATGGAAAATCTACTTTAGGTGATTTTATAAAAGATGAATCAATACTTTCTCCAGATCAAGAATCTTCACGAAGAATTCTTGCGGATCAGGTGAAAGAAATTTTAGGTGACCTCTCAGAAAAAGAAAGACGAATTCTCGAAATGCGACATGGACTTACAGATGGAATTCAGCACACACTTGAAGAGGTGGGAAAGAAATTTGGAGTGACTCGCGAACGTATTCGACAAATCGAAGCCAAGGCTCATGAAAAGATAAGACAGCATGATAATATAAATAGGTTGAAGAATTACTAGGGGTAGCTGTTAGGCTCTAGGCGCTAGGCTCTAGCTAAAAAAACAAAAGTGATTTCCTGAAAGGAAATCGCTTTTGCGAGTATGTAATCCACAATTAATTCAGTTGTATTTATGTCATCCTCGCGAATGCGGGGATCCAGATTAATCTGAATCATTTTTAATCATATATTTGATGTTCTGCTATAATACAAATATGAAAATAAAGAAAGTCGTTGTTAACGATAAAATGCAAAAAGGTTACGAATATGAGCTCGTTGAAAAAATGGGGGAGAATTTTGATGCAGAATTTAAGCCAGACCTAAGTCCAAAACAAATACTTGAGCTTGGGGCTTTTGGTGGGGTATATATGCGAGACTGCGTAAAGGAGTTTCCAAAAGATTGGTTTGAAAAAGCGAAGTTTGCTCCAAAAGATACAAACAAACATTTGAAAGAATTAAATTATTATAAAGTAAATGCCAGTCAGCCTCTTTCTGTTTGGAGAGAAAAAGGCTGGATACACAAGGGGGATCCAAGGGGTTGGTTTCAATGGTATTGCCGTTATTATATGGGCCGTAGGCTCACGGATGAGGATAAAACACAGATAAGGCGATGGAAGGCGATGCGACGTCACCTTGGGCAAATTAGGGCTAACTGCAAGCCTTCAGATGCCTTTTGTCGCCCAAAACAACGCCAAGCCCTACTTCATTGGGCATACGACACTAGGCAGGGTTGAGTTATGAGTAAGGAGGAATGAGTCATGAGAATGATTTAAGATTTATGATTCAAGATTTGAGAATAATTTTGATTAAGAATATTAGGGAGTTAGCTAAAAAGAAAAAACGTTAACCTGAGAGAGGTTAACGTTGATGGTGCTGATTTGGCCTCACACGTTTTTGTCGATGTTCAGCTTTTAAATCACTGAGGCTTAAGTGTTGCCATTTGTAAAGTCTTGTTCTTGGCTTCTCTCAGGATAGCCTCAACTGTTCTTGTGAGGAAGAAAAGGTCTCTCATTCGAAGAATTTCGATGAGTCGATGGCCTTTTTTCAAACGGTCTTTCTTTCTATTTTTCATAATTACTTACTTTCCGTTTCTGATTCGCTTCTTTGTGGTTTGGTTTGCTGACATGTGAATTTTGGCATCCCTTCGAATATCGCTTTGGTTTTTCTTATTAGATTTTTCCAAGGCGAGTAATTCTCGAACTATTTGCTTCGTACTTTCCAAAGAACGAACAATGATTTCTCCGGGCTCTAATTCATCGCCCAGACGAAGAACAAACATATTCAATTTGTATTTCATAGCAGGGGCTCCTTTTCTGGATCTGATTTTATAACAACTTAGGTTTATGTCAATACAGGCGGAATTTTTGTTTTGAGCTATAATTTAAGGTAATGAAATCTCAAAGACTATTTGAAGAACGTTATAAGAAACTCAACAAGGCGCAAAAGGAGGCTGTCGATAATATCGATGGTCCACTCCTTGTGGTTGCTGGCCCTGGCTCTGGAAAAACAGAAATTCTTTCACTGCGCGTTGCGAAGATTTTAACAGAATCACAAGTATTACCTTCAAATATTCTTTGCCTTACATTCACCGAATCAGCCGCGGTAAACATGAGAGAGCGTTTGGCCAAACTAATTGGTGAAGAAGCCTATCGTGTAGCGATTCATACATTTCACTCTTTCGCCTCAGAAGTAATTCAGAAATATCCAGAATATTTTTATAAAGGTGCAAGGTTTGCTCCTGCTGATGATTTGGCTCAAATTGGTATTTTGGAATCAATTTTTAAAACTCTTCCATATAGCAATCCATTTTCAAGTTTTCATCCGGAGCAAGGTTATGTATTTCTTTCTGCTGTTCATTCCTCAATTTCAAATTTGAAAAAAGCTGGAATTTTGCCAGAAGAATTTCGACAAATAATTCAAGCGAATGCAGGAGCCTTAGATTTTGTGAATAAAAATATCGATGTGATTTTCTCGCCTCGTGTAAGTAAGGATGTTATTCCAAAAATAGAAAAGTTTGTATACGAATGTCAGTTGCATAAAGATGAAGAAAAATTACCCGAATATGTTTCTTTCTGTACTTTGTATGAATCAATTGCCCAGAGCCTTGCCCTCGTCCTTTCTGAAGTAAAAGAAAATGAAGATTTGAAACCTGTTTCAAAATGGAAAGAAAAATGGGTTATAAAAATTGATGATGACAAACGTGCGCATAAAGATACTAAAAATATTGAAAAACTTTTTGAAGTCGCAAGTATATATGAAAAATATATTGCAGAAATGCACAGGCTGGCTTTGTATGACTTCGACGATATGATCCTCGATATGATAACAGCAGTAAAAGAATATCCACATTTAAGATTTGAGCTGGAAGAACAATATCAGTATATGCTTGTGGACGAATTCCAAGATACAAATGATGCTCAAATGCGACTGCTTCGAATTATCACAGATGCTTCTGTGAATGAAGGCAGGCCGAATGTGATGGTGGTGGGCGATGATGATCAAGCCGTGTATAAATTCCAAGGAGCTGAACTTTCAAATATTTTGAATTTTACAAAGATTTTTAAAGATGTAAAAGTTGTTACACTCACAAACAATTATCGTTCTACTCAAGATATTTTGGATCTTTCTTCTCATATTATTCGCAAAGGCGAAGGGAGGCTTGAGAATATTTTGCCAGGGATAGAAAAAGCTCTAGTGGCTTCAAACAAGGATTTGGGGAATGGAAATATAGTGCATCGAAGATTTTCAACAGCTCTTCATCAATATCATTTTGTCTCGCGTGAAATTGCGAAGCTTGTGGAAAGCGGTGTGCAAGCAGACGAGATTGCAGTTATTGCCAGAAAACATAAAGAGCTCGAAGCCCTCGTGCCATATATGAAAGGTGCAGAAGTTTCTGTGCGATACGAGAGAGAGCAAAATGTTTTCGAAGAACCTCATATAGAACAGCTTATTACAATGGCGCGTTTTCTTGCCACCCTTGGCGCATACGGAAAGTCGGAAGCTGATGAATTTATGCCTATCATTTTATCATTCCCGTTTTGGGAAATACCAAGGCAGAAAATTTGGGAAATATCTCTCGCTGTTTCAAAAACATTTGAGCCGAAAAAAACTTGGCTTGAAGTAATGCTTGAAAGCGACGATAAGAAAATTAAAAGTATTGCAGAATTTTTCATCGACCTCGGTGTACGATCTTTGCATGAGCCAGCCGAAAGAGTACTCGACGAGCTTGTGGGTGCACACATGCCGCTTGCACGAGAGTCGGAAGATGAGGATGAAGAAGATCGTGAGGCTAAGCCTCACGATAAAAATAAGTTTTATAGCACTTTCAAAGAGTATTATTTTAGTAAAGAAAAATTTGAACATGCCCGTGCGGAATATTTAACATTCCTTTCAAGTTTGCGAGTTTTTGTTAAAGCTTTGAGAGAATTTAAAAAAGGTGAGATGACCACTGTTTCAGATTTGGTGGAATTTGTGGAGCTTCATGAAAAAAATAATATTCGCTTAAATGATCAGAGTCCTTTCAATGCTATTTCGGATGCTGTTTCTTTGCTCACTGCTCACAAAGCAAAAGGCTTGGAATTTGAATATGTTTTTGTGCTTTCCTGCGAAGATAATATTTGGGCTGGCCGAGGTGCGCCAAAACGAATTTCATTTCCACAAAATATGCCGATAGAGCCTGTGGGAGACACTGTCGATGATCAGCTTCGTCTTTTCTATGTGGCGCTCACTCGTGCTAAGAAACATCTATATCTCACCGGTTATTCAAAAGATGATAAAGGTGGTGAATCACAAAAACTTCGCTTCTTGCTTGCTCCAGAGGATGATGAAGAAGTTC
>CAZGFB010000032.1:4162-8853 GCA_964525175.1 uncultured Candidatus Saccharibacteria bacterium
AATGTAAACTTTAGAATAAATATCTGTAAATTAATAAAGAAGGCGATATTAAAACAGGTATATCATGAAGCAATTGAAAATACAGATGATGATGCACCGGAGACAAGTGATGTGCTCACATCTTCTTGGCTTTCATATCACACCGCTCCGTTTATTGGAGGTGAAGAAAAATTGTTGAAATCTCTTTTGAAAGATTACGCTCTTTCTGTAACACACTTAAATAATTTCCTAAATGTTGGTAAAGGAGGCCCTCAGCATTTTCTTGAACAAAATCTTTTGCGTTTCCCTCAAGCGAAGTCTGTGTCGGGCTCGTATGGATCAGCCATACATGCATCTCTCGAAGAATTAATCTCCTACAAAAAAGCTAAAAAAGTTGTTCCAAGTAAAGAAGAATTTTGCTCTTGGTTTTTGAAAGCTCTCCGCTATGAAAAACTTCCAAAGCTCGATTTTGAAAAGTTATCACAGAGGGGGATTGAAGCGCTTGAAATATTCTATGATTCCAAAGCTGATTCATTTATTGAAACTGATGTAGCGGAATTTAATTTTAAACATCAAGGTGTTCAGGTGGAAGGTGCAAATCTTTCTGGAAAGATTGATAGAATTGTTTATCTTGATAGAGATACTATTGAAGTACATGATTATAAAACAGGGAAGTCTGCTAAAGATTGGAAAGGGAAGGACGAGTATGAAAAAATAAAATTATATGAATATGAAAGACAGCTTTGTTTCTACAAACTTCTTGTAGAAAACTCACGAGAGTTTACAGGAAAAAAAGTCACGCGCGGTGTTTTGGAATTTGTAGAGCCGAGCGCTGAGTATTCCGGAGGGAATAAGAAAGTAATTGATTTAGAGCTTGATATAGAGGATGAAAAAGTTGAGAGATTAAAAAGACTTATTGGAGCTGTTCATAATAAAATTCAGAATTTAGATTTTGAAGATGTGAGTTCGTACTCGCCAGATTTGGAAGGGATCGTGGAGTTTGAGGATGATTTATTGAACAAGTAATTGTATTTTTGTCATCCTCGCGAATGCGGGGATCCATGTTCTGAATTATCAGACTGGAATTTCCCGACTTACAGTCGCTGTACACCTTTTCGACTTTTTGTTTCGCTTCCTCACAAAAATTCTGAAAAGCTTTTGAATTTGGGTCCCTTCCCAATTTCAACCTTCGCCGGAATGACACAAAGAGGTGATTTGGCTACTTTATAATTATAGCACAATACAGTCTAAAAGTCAAAAAATAAAGAGGGAAGCATCAAAAAACGCCTTAGAATAAGGCGTTTTTTGGATTTGTGTTACGTGTTATATGTTACGTGTTACGTCTTTTGGCTATTTCGCCAAAAGTGCATTATCGATCACCAAAGACATTAATTCAAATGGCAATCCGGCAGCAAGATTTACAACTTTACCATCATCAGAAATTCGAATTATTCCAGCTTCGTATTTTGAAAATATTGTTACAAGATTTGCAATTTGCTTATCTGACAAGGCTGTTTTAAAGATTAAATAACTATTCGGTGTTCCTCTTGTGCCTGCTTCGATTCCTGTTTTTTCCTGCTCGGCAACAATTTGTGCTGTTTCATCTCCAGAGTAGCACTTTGTCCATTTTGTCATATCAAGCTTAAGATCTGATGCGATTTTTGGAAGAGCTGTTTCTGGAAGTGAGTCATTTGATTTTGTTTGAGCAAAAACTTCATTTATATATTTCCAAAACACATCATTTCCTCCTTGCTGTTTTGCACATTCTATAGCCACAGCTTCTTTTCTTGCTTTTTTGTGTAGTGAATCAAGTGGCAGGTATCGATAAACCCAAGCGACTTTATTATCTTTGCCGTAAGTGTCTACAATTTTTTGCATTATACCGTGAAAATATTTACAAGCAGGACATTCTGTATCTGAGTATTCAACAATTACGATTTCAGCATCTGTACTACCGACAATACTATCTTCATCTGTAACAGGAGCAATATTAAAATCTTCTGTTGCTTTTTGTTGAGTTGGTTGTTCAGTTTTTGTCGCTCCTTTGTTTGTATAAAACATCGCACCAGCCACAAGTAGTCCTGCGACAACGATTGCGATAGGTAATGCCAAGTTACTTTTATTTTCCATGGATTATTAAGTTAATTTTTAATTATAGGTTCGCTAGGTATTATAGCACGAGGAAATAAGTTAAACACTATTTTTTTAAAGCTTTTAGGCTCTAGGCGCTAGGCTCTAGCTTTTCAAAATACAATCAGGGGCTTTTCCGAAAGAAAAGCCCGGCACTCTTCATTCTGCATTAAATAGCTAGAGCCTAGCGCCTAGAGCCTAACGGCTATTCGTGCTATTATTGAACGCATGACATTTTTAAATGCAATCATCCTCGGTACTATTCAGGGTTTAACAGAGTTTTTGCCGGTTTCTTCCTCGGGGCACCTTATAATCGCTCGACAATATTTAGGTATTCAAAGTATGGATGGCCTTGCTTTTGATGCTGTTCTTCAGCTCGCCACAATTCTCGCTGTTGCTCTTTATTTCTGGCGTGATATTTGGGGCTTGGCTAAATCTTTCTTTAAATTAATTACTCGCAAAACTTTAGTGGGGAAAGAATCCACTTTATTTTGGGCAATATTTATCGGTACAATACCCGCACTTATTTTTGGTTTGTTCTTAGAAAAATCAATGGATACTATTTTTAGAAATATACATCTCGTTGCGCTCACTCTTGTTCTTGGGAGTCTTCTTATGTTTTTTGCAGAAAAGTATGCAAGGCAAAATAAAGTTCTTACAGTTGAGAAAGGTTTTATGGCGGGACTTTTCCAAACACTCGCTCTTTTGCCTGGAGTATCACGATCGGGAGCAACAATTTCCGGAGGACTTTTCCTAGGGCTTACGAGAGAAGAGGCAACTCGTTTTTCTTTCCTTCTTGCCTTCCCAATTATTCTTGGTTCAGGACTTAAAAAACTTCTCGACTTGTATCAAGCTCACGAGCTTGTTGTTCTTGGCCCTTCGCTTTGGGTAGCTTCAATATTTGCTTTTGTTGTAGGCCTTGGAGCAATTCACTTTTTAATTACATATTTAAAAAAACATACACTGTATGCCTTTGTGGTTTATCGACTTTTGTTGGTAGTGGTGTTGCTGGCGCTATTCTAAAAAATCCGAAATTCGAAGCACGAAATCCGAAACAAATTCAAAATCCTAAATATAAAATTTAAAACAATTAATTGATACACTTTTTGCTATAGCAAAAAGTGTATCAATATATCTGTTATGTGAATAAAAAAAAGATAGTAACCAGAGCCTTGCTCTAGATAATAAAAGAAAAGGGCTCCTTAGGTAGTTAACCGTTCGGATCCCTTTTCGTATTGATATCTATATTATTACAAATTCAACAAAAAAGTCAAGCTCAGTTGAAGGGGGGGGGATTCCAGATCAGGTCACAAGTATTTTTCTACTGAAAAATCTTCTGACCACGACTCGCACCGCCGTGCTCCGGTCTTGCAGTCGGGTCCCTCCCCGACTTCACAAGAATGACAGAGAGGACAGAATTCCATTCGTATCATTCGAATTCATTCGTATATTCGTGTCGAGATACTGACTAGAAAGGAAGCGAAAAAGTCATCGAAACATCTTCTTTTGTTTCCCAATTTGTTGGGTCGAGGGTAATATCTTTTAATTTACCAAATTCTTTATATTTAAGTTTTTTATGTTTCATTGCATAGTCGTACACAGCTTTTGTAATCATCACATCTTCAATACAGTATTTTATGATCTTATTGATTTCGCCAGACTTCCACCATTCAATAGCTTCAAGACCGTGAGCGATTTTTTTTCTGCCAAGTGTGGCATCGGCAACATCATCAAGTTTGATTCTTCTGCCTAGGGAGGCTTTGATTTCTTTTAATAAGTCAACGTGTTTTATTTTAGAAAGATCACCGGCATAATATTTGTTGAGAAGTGGCATATCAAAATGCTCGGAGTTGTAGCCGATGAGAAGGTCGGCCTTTTCTAGTATTGGCCAAAGCTTTGGAAGCTCTTCTTGTAGGTACGAAGAGGATTGTTCTGTTTCGGAATCATAAATACAAACAACAGAAATATCCAAATCTGCTGGGTCGTTTGTGCCAGCTTCTTGAAATGTATTTCGTGTTTCAATGTCGAAGAAAATTTTTCTCATGATTGGGTAGAATTAAGAATTAGGAATTATGAATTAAGTGAATGAATGTCATTCCTGCGAAGGCAGGAATCCAGTCTGCAGAATTCAGAACCTGGATCCCCGGGGGTACCCGAGGATGACATATATTGATTAAGTGGTTTTTATAAAAAACTTGAAATTACTACGCGAATATTCTAGCATAAAATTCTTCAATTTCAGCTAATGTACAAAGGTTTTCTTCGCGGGTAAATAAATTTTTAATATTATATGTTTTTGCTTTGATTTCTTCTTCACCGATTGCGATAAAATATTGTATTTTTTCTTTGTCAGCTTTTTTAATTTGATCTACTATTTTTTTACCAGTGTAGTCCACAGCTACATTTATATTTTTATCCCGTAAAATCTTTGCAAGATTGTCTGCGTCGGGAATAGAATCTTTTCCAAAAGTTCCGATATAAACCTTTGTTGAGTTTATGTAAGCAGGAAGAATTCCTCTTGTTTCAAGAAAATCTTTTGCTGTCACATCGCCCATACCAAAACCAATAGCAGTCACTTTGTC
>CAZGFB010000033.1:0-8837 GCA_964525175.1 uncultured Candidatus Saccharibacteria bacterium
CGCGATGGAGAAATTGTCATTGTTGATGAATTCACTGGGCGTTTACAGCCAGGCCGAAGATGGTCTGAAGGTTTGCATCAAGCTATTGAAGCAAAAGAAGGTGTAGATGTTCAAAAAGAATCTCGCACATTCGCTTCTATCACATATCAAAATTATTTTAGAATGTATAAAAAGCTTGGAGGTATGACAGGTACAGGAAAAACAAGTGAAGAAGAGTTTTTCAAAGTGTATGGACTCGAAGTGGTTGCTGTGCCAACACATAGACCAAGTGCACGAAAAGATTTTAACGATTTAATTTTCCAAACAGAAATAGGGAAGTTTAAAGCGATTGCAAAAAAAATAAAAGAATTACATTCAAATGGTCAGCCTGTTTTGGTTGGTACTGTTTCAATTGAAAAAAACGAATTACTTTCTCAATTTCTTACACAACAAGGTGTGCCACATACTGTGCTTAACGCAAAGAATCACGAAAGAGAAGGAGAGATCGTGGCAAATGCCGGACGAAAAGGCGCTGTAACAATTGCGACTAACATGGCCGGACGTGGAGTTGATATTAAACTTGGTGGAGTACCGTTTGAAAAAGAAAAAGCACTCGACGTAAAAGAAACAGGCGGACTTTTTGTTTTGGGTACTGAACGTCATGATGCGAGAAGAATCGACAATCAGCTTCGAGGTCGTGCAGGACGACAAGGCGACCCAGGCGCAACACAATTTTTTGTTTCACTCGAAGATTCCTTGATGAGAATTTTTGCATCAGATACTGTAAAAAATATGATGGCACGTCTAAATATTCCTGAAGATGAACCAATTGAAAATGGTTTTATTACTCGAGCGCTCGAAAATGCTCAAACAAAAATCGAAGGTTTCAACTTTGATGCTCGAAAGCATGTGCTTGAATATGACAACGTTCTCAATCATCAGCGAACAGCGATTTACGGAAGACGATACAAAGTGCTCATGGGAGAAAAAGAAAATCTCGAAGCAGAGTATGTTGAAATTATGGCTTTTGCTACAGACGAAGAGTCTGAAGTTATTTCTGCTAAACGAATTGAAATGGGGGATGAAGAATTTCTTGCGATCTTGCGCCGTTTAATTTTGCAAAGTATTGATCTTTTCTGGGTAGACCATTTAGAAATGATGGATTATTTACGAGGGAGTGTAAATTTGCGAGCTTACGGTCAACGTGATCCTCTTATTGAATATAAAAGAGAGAGTTTGCAATTGTTTAAAGATTTGCAGGTTTCAATTATGGATCAAGTGATAAAACTTATTCCACATGTTGTTTCAAACGCATTTAAACAAGAAGAAGAGAGGATGAAGGCTGTTGTGAGACAGGCTGAAATTGTCACATCTGAAAATAAAGGGAGTGCTATGCCAAAACAAATTGTAAATTCGGCAGACAAAGTTGGAAGAAATGATCCCTGCCCATGTGGAAGTGGGAAGAAATATAAGAAGTGTCATGGACAAGAAGAGTAAATTGACACGACACGAATGACGCGAATGAACTACGACGAATGACACGAATAGGATACAAAACCTCACTTCTGTCATTCCGGCGAAGGCCGGAATCCAGTCTGAAAATGTGTTTGTATTGAATTTAGGGGTATGAATTTCTGCCGACTGGATTCCAGCCTTCGCTGGAATGACAGAGAGAGGATAAATAATTCTTCCTTCAAAATTTTAAAAATTAATACATTTAAATATTATTTTAAAATTAAAAATTGGAAATTAAAAATTAAAATTTATTCATAAATTTTCACATGTTCTCTTCACTCATACATTTTGCACAGAATAGCTTAGTTCCTCTCGGGGCGCTTGGCGTATTTCTTGGGTCTTTCATTGGTGAAATTGTTGGGCCTTTTCCTTCCGTTGGAATGATTTTAGGTGCGAGCTTTTGGCTTGTGGATCATTTATCTTTTTCTTTTACTCTAATATTTAAAATATTTTTGCTTATTTCTTTACCTGAAGCTATTGGCGTAACACTCGGCTCTTTTGTCACTTTCTCAATCGGATATTTTGGTGGTAAACCAGCGATAGAAAAAATAGGAAAATATTTTGGATTATCTTGGGCTTCTGTTGAGAAGGCACATAATCGATTGCAAAATACAAAAAAAGAAGGGTTGTATATATTTATTGTTCGTTCGATTCCACTTATTCCAAATATGCTTATAAACACAGCTTGTGGATTGTTGAGAGTGAAACCCCTTCGATATACGATCGCCACATTTCTAGGTACTTTTGTGAGGGCTACAATTTATGGATTTACAGGTTGGTATTTGGGGAATAAATACCATGCATATTCAAGATTTTTTGTGCAATATGAGCGTAGAATATTTGTTATTGTTTTAATTGCAGTTTTTGTACTTTTCTGTTGGTATTTGGTGAAGAAATTAAAAAAGCGGAAAATCTGATATACTAAGTAAAAGTATTTATCCCGTTAGAAATTTACCATAGGTACATCTTTAAGCTTCGGGATAATTTGCAGAATATTGGAATTGTTTGTAAGGAGATTATTAAGTAAATTTCTAACGGGATGAAAGGAGTAATAAAATTTTTTGATCATTTAGAAGACCATATACGAGGATACTTTAGTCGAATGCCTATAGGGTATGCTTTTATTGGTGGTGTTATCATGATCATCTTTTGGCGTGGGGTTTGGCAAACCGGTGATATTTTAGAGGCAAAGGGTGGAATCATTGGTTTTTTGTTTTATGAGCCCGTGAGTATTATTTGGACTACAATCGTGATGCTTTTGATCGGACTTTTCGTTTCGTTTTTTATTGGAGAAAGTATCTTAATTTCCGGCTTGAAACAAGAAAAGAAAATTACAGATAAAACTGAAAAAGAAGTGGAGGAAGAGGAGGCTCAAATAAATAGAATTGAAAATAAAATTTCAAAAATTGAAACAGAAATTTCAGAGTTGAAGGATGATTTAGAACACAAGTGAAACACGACACCAATCCACGAATGAATGCGAATGACACGAATTAATTAATGTAGCTCCCGCTCTGTCATCCTCGTAGCAACGGGGATCCAAGTCCAGAATTTAAGTGTTTGTATAATATTTTGAATATAAAACTTGGATCCCCGCTGATTACAGCGAGGATGACAATGCGAGAAAACCTAGAATTCCATTCGTGTCATTCGCTCAGTATTCGTAAATTCGTGTCGAGTTAGAAATTAATATGATAATAATTAATTAATGAAAACTATAGTAACGCATGATGGAAAATTTCACGCAGATGACGTCTGTGCTGTGGCTGCAATTTCACTTTTGATTGATGTGCCTATTGAAGTTGTTCGTACCAGAGACGCAGAGTTAATAAATAAAGGAGATTTTGTTGTGGATGTGGGTGGAGTTTATGATGTTGAAAAAAATCGATTTGATCACCATCAAGAAGGTGGGGCCGGAGAACGAGAAAATGGAATACCTTATGCTTCATTTGGACTTGTGTGGAAAAGATATGGTGAAAAACTTTGTGGTAATTCTGTCGTGGCAAATAAAATTGATCAGGATATGGTTTCTTCTATTGATGCAACAGATAATGGAGTTTCAATTTTTTCTTCAAAGATAAAAAATGTAAATATATATGGTCTAGATAGTTTGGTAAATGCATTTGTATCAACTTGGAAAGAAGAAGATAGAGATATGGATATTGCTTTTGCTGAACTTGTCAGATTTACTAAAGCACTTATTGCTCGTGAAATAATGAGAGTGAGGGCAAAAGAAGAAGCAAGAGAATTTGTGGAAAAAGCCTATGAGGAAGCAGAAGACAAAAGAATCGTTGTTCTGGATGGTCAGTATCCGTCTAGAGATTTTCTTTCTCAACATCCAGAGCCTTTGTATTTCATTCGCCCTCGGGTAAATGATGGAAAGTGGTCTGTGGAAACAGTGAGAGATGATTCAAGAAGTTTTATAAATAGAAAAGATTTACCAAAAGCTTGGGGGGCAAAAAAAGATTCTGAGCTCGCAGAAATTACCGGAGTTCCAGATGCAGTATTTTGTCATAAAAATCTTTTTCTAGCTGTCGCCGGAAGTAGAGAGGGAGCAATTGCACTTGCGGAATTGGCGGTTAGGGCTTAGAGTGTTGTCTTGTTTGATAAAATCATATTACTACTTCCAATTAAGTCATATCCCCTTTGTCATCCTCGGGTACTCCCGGGGATCCAAGTTCGAATTTTCAGACTGGATTCCAGCCTTCGCAGGAATGATGTGCGGGAAGGTGACTAATAGGCAGAGTAGAACGAATATTAATTACTACTACTAACTAAAAAACTATGTTTATCGATGAAATAAGAATACATGCTAAAGCGGGAGACGGTGGAAATGGAGTGGCACGTTGGCTTCATGAAAAAGGGAAAGAATATTCTGGTCCTGCTGGAGGAAATGGAGGTCGCGGAGGCGATGTTTATTTTTCTGCATCTTCAGATTTGGCTTTGCTTTCAAATTATAGACATCAAAAGCTTTTCAAAGCTGTTCGTGGAACAGATGGTGGAGGTAAATCTTTATATGGAGAAAATGGTGCAGATTGTGACATTGCAGTTCCTGTCGGATCTATAATCACAGATCTTACGCATGATAAAAAATACGAATTACGTACCGTTGGAGAAAAAATTAAAGTTCTCGAAGGTGGGCGAGGAGGACTTGGAAATGAACATTTTAAAGGTTCAAAAAATATTTCACCAGAAGAATTTACTTTAGGTAAAGAAGGTGATGATGCTGATTTTTATATTGAGCTTGAACTTGTGGCAGACATCGGTATTATTGGTCTTCCAAACGCTGGAAAATCTTCACTGTTGAATGCGATTACAAATGCTCGAGCAAAAGTGGGCAATTTTGAATTTACAACATTAGAACCAAACCTCGGTTCTTTGTATGGAGTAATTTTAGCGGACGTGCCAGGGCTTATTGAAGGTGCTGCAGAAGGAAAGGGGCTTGGACATAAATTCCTACGTCACGTGAGAAGAACAAATCTTTTACTTCATTGTATTTCAGCCGATACAGAAAATTTTGAAGTCGCTTATGAAACCGTAAGAAAGGAGCTTGAAAAGTTTGATGCTGAAATGGCAAAAAAAGAAGAAATAATTTTGATCACAAAGACTGACATGGTGGATGAAAAGACTTTGAAAGAACTTGTAAAAAAATATTCAAAAACTCATAAAGTGCTCACAGTTTCAATTCTCGACGACGCTTCACTAAAATCCCTTTCAGACACTCTTGTAAAAATAGTTAAAAAATAACAGAATTGATTTTTTTGTTTTACGATAAAATAATTAATCATAAATAAATTAATATGTAATTCTAGCATACCGGCCGGTAGTATAGAATTACATATTGTTTGGTTTGATTTTACAATAGTGGTAAAATTATTAAATGAGCATTAAAGCTACAAAGATTAATAAAATAATCTTGAACACATTACTCGCAGTAGGTTTTGTAAGTGTGGCGCTTGTTGCGCCAAATGCATTACAACTCTTTGATCCAAAAAAACGTCCTAGATTAATAAATATAAAAAAAGCTTTTGAGAGTCTAGTATATTCTGGGTGTATTAAAGTGATTGGGGGAAAGGCTTATTTAACTGTAAAAGGAAGGTTATTACTTGGGGGTAAAGCGATAAAGAATTTTGGCAAAACTGAAAAATGGGATAAACAGTGGCACGTAGTCTCATTTGATATTCCTGAAAAAATTAGATGGTCTAGATCGAAGTTGAGAATAACTTTAAAAAATATTGGTTTTGTTAAATTGCAAAACAGCTTGTGGGCATATCCTTATAACTGCAAAGAATTTATTTATATTTTAAAGAAAGATTTTAAAATAGGTAAGGAGGTGATATATATGATAGTTGACGAAATTGAAAAAAGTGAAGCTTTGAAAAAACATTTTAAGTTGAGATAGGGGGATGTGTATATTTTATATGTAATTCTATACTACCGGCCGGTAGTATAGAATTACATGTAGTATTTATAATTATGTTTCTATATTAATCTCAGTTTTTTGATTTTTGTGTTTATAAATTCTAGGATTTTGAAAAAAGGGGGCTGTCGTGTAATATGGTGTGTATGAAAGAATATGAACTTACTGTTGGTTTGGAGGTCCATGCAGAGCTTAAGACACAAACAAAGATGTTTTGTGCTTGCAAGAACGATCCAGATGAAAAAGAGCCGAATGTGAATACTTGCCCTGTTTGTATGGGTCACCCTGGAACTTTACCTACTTTAAATAAGGAGGCTATTAAATCCGTTATAAAAGTTGGAAGAGCTATAGGTGGCAAAATTGCTGATTTCACAGAATGGGATCGAAAAAACTATTTCTACCCAGATATTCCAAAAGGATATCAAATTTCTCAATATAAATATCCACTTGTTCTAGGCGGTGAACTTGCTGGTGTGAAGATTACACGTATTCACCTTGAAGAAGATACAGGAACATCTCAGCACGATAAAGGAGACTTCTCACTTCTAAATTATAATCGTGCCGGCGTGCCTCTTATGGAACTTGTAACAGAGCCGGTGATAAAAAGTGCGAGACAGGCTGGTGCATTTGCTGAAGAGCTTCAACTTCTTTTAAGAACCCTTGGTGTGGCTGAAGCAAATATGGAAAAAGGTGAAATGCGTGTGGAAGCAAATATTTCTGTGGCTCCAAAAGGTGCTGACAAGTTTGGAACAAAAGTTGAGGTGAAAAACCTAAATTCATTTAAAGCTGCAGAAAAATCTATTGAATACGAAATGAAGCGACATATAGAAGCTTATGAAAAAGGTGAAACCATTGTACAGGAAACTCGCGGTTTTGATGAGAATACAGGCTCAACATTTTCTCAAAGAAAGAAAGAAGATTCGCATGACTATCGATATTTTCCTGAACCAGATTTACCAAAGCTTTATGTATCACAAATTCCGGAATTTTCCGTTGAAGCCTTGAAAGGAGAAATTCCCGAATTGCCTTGGGAGAAAAGAGAAAGATATTCAAAAGATTTTAGTATTAAGGCAGAGGATATTGAAAGCTATGTTTATGATTTTGCTTTAGGTGAATTTTTTGAAAATGTGATAAAAGATTTTGGAGGTGATAAGAATAAAGTTGTGTTGGCTTCAAACTATGTCACAAGTGATGTTGTGGGACTTTCACGAAAAGAAAATATTTCTATTGACGAAGTTGTATCAAAGATTCCTCATGCAGGTTTTGCGGAATTGATCAATTTAGTTTCTGATAAGAAAATTTCTTCTCGAGGAGCAAAGGATATTTTGGCAATTATGTATAAAGATGGAGGAAGTCCGCTTGAAATTGCAGAGAAGAATGGCTTCATACTTTCAAACGATCCAGACGCACTCAAAAAAGTGATTGAGCAGATTGTGGCAGAGAATCCTACTGTGGTCGCTGATTATAAAGCAGGTAAGACAAATCTTATACAATTCCTTGTCGGGCAAGGCATGAAGGCAATGAAAGGCTCTGGGGATCCAGCGGTTATTAAGGAGGAATTGGAAAAAGCTTTGAACTAACAAAAAACTCCCCAAAAGGGAGTTTTTTGTTATAATTAATGAGTTAAATATATAAATTATAAAAATGGAAAACAAACTGTTAAAACCTGAAGTCAGAATTGATGATGTGAGTAATGTGAAAAGTCAGGATAGTTCTGTATTAAGCGATAGATATTTTTTACGAGAAGGCCTAGAAAAATGGTTTGAAATTGTTGCTGAATATTGGGGTAATTTAAAAGAAAGTGAAGAAATTGAAAAAAAAGCTACAGATAATCCTAAAACACAATTAGATATATTAATGGTTCAATTTCATAAGGCTATCGGGGAGGTTCACCACAGGTTAGCTAGTAGTATTGGAGCTTTTCGGAATGCATTACTCGTGAAAGATTTTGGAACTAAAGAGCAGGTAGAGGTTCTAAATAAAATAATAGAAAATTCAACTAGAGAAGGGAAGATTAAAAGATACCATTCATTGCAGGTGAAAAATTTCCTGCACCCAGTTCAAAGAGTTTACGGTTCTTTACTTGAAGACGATAAAAGTCTTTCAATTGAAAAAATGGAGTCATATGAAAAAGAAGTTTATGAAATGGGTGTTTCTATTGCTGAATTTAAATCCATAGAGGAATTAACTTCTTGGTTTGTTTGGGCTGGTGGTAATGAATATGTATTAAGAGGTAACAGGATTCCGATATTGTTTTATGTACTAAGGGAAGGTAATCTAAATACAAACGGTATTAATGATGATGAGCTAGTTTTGTTGAAAGAATGCACATGTGCAACGAAAGCAAGACAATCAGGGATTCGTCATTCTGATGAGGAAATAGTAAAACTAAAAGAACGTTCAGATAAGGCTGTAAAAGAATGGTGTGAAAAATATCTTCCAAAATTAACAATTTGTCCTTCGTTTATGGAATACATTAAGAGTTCAGAATAAGTTCGGGTTTTAAGGGGTTTTTGGTATAATACTTAGGTTAATATAAATCAAACAAAATTATGATAAAAGTTGCAATCAATGGTGTGGGAAGAATTGGAAGAGCGTTTTATAAATTAGCTTCAAAACGAGACGATATCGAAGTTGTGGCCATGAACGACTTGGCTGACATTAATAATATTGCTTATCTTTTGAAATACGATAGTGCATACGGAAGAAGTGGGCTTGATGTGAAGGTGAGTGAAGATTTAAAGAACTTGATTATTGATGGAAAGACTGTGCGATATGTTTCAGAAAAAGATCCTGCGACTTTGCCATGGAAAGAATTAGGTGTGGATATTGTCGTTGAGTCAACTGGCCTTTTTACAAGTTATGAAAAATCAAAAGCTCACTTGGATGCTGGTGCAAAAAGAGTTGTCATTTCCGCTCCTGT
>CAZGFB010000034.1:0-8387 GCA_964525175.1 uncultured Candidatus Saccharibacteria bacterium
ACTCGAAACCAATATTAAAAGATGGTACAATAGAAGACAAGAATTCAAGAGCTCAATTCCTGCTTCACTCTCTCCGAAAAATTCTTATAGTACTCCATCCATTTATGCCGTTTGTTACTGAAGAGCTTTGGTCTTTGATGCCGTTTCCAAATGGAAGGATTTTGATGGTGGAAAAGTGGCCAACTGTTTAATTCATCCTTCAAAATTTTTATTTACACATTATGCAATACGTTTATGTGATACAAAGTAAGAAAGATAAGGAAATATACGTCGGTTGTACAAAAGACCTAAAGAAAAGACTTGTATTGCATAATGCAAAAAAAGTTGTCTCTACCAAAAAACATTCGCCGTACTCTTTAATATACTACGAGGCCTATATTAATGAGAGAGATGCTTTTGCTCGCGAACAGTATATGAAAACAGGTTGGGGTAAGACGTTTTTACGTAAGGTATTAAACAACTTTTTTATAAATAAAAACTTAGTAGGATAAATGTTCATATCATATTCTATATTAATAGCAACTTTAGGAGGAATTGCTCCCGCCATTATTTGGCTTCTTTTTTGGCTTCACGAAGATGAACACCCGGAACCACGAAAAGTAATACTTGTTACTTTTCTTTTTGGTATGATCTGCGTACCATTAGTTCTTCCAATCCAATACTTGATACAAAAATATATTGCAAATTCGCAAGACCTATCAACAATTATTCTGACAAGCTCTACTTTGGCTTGGGTAATTATTTTCCTTTGGGCTTCTATTGAAGAAATTCTTAAATACATCGCTTCCCATTTTGTCGTTTTGCAAAAAAAAGAAATTGACGAGCCTATGGATTGGGTAATTTATATGATTTCAACAGCGCTAGGTTTTGCTGCGGCAGAAAATGCTTTATTCTTATTAAGCCCTCTACTCGAAGGAAATATGGTACAGAGTATCGTAACAGGAAATCTAAGATTTATTGGAGCAACATTACTTCATGTATTATGCTCAGCTGTTGTGGGTGTTTTCTTAGCTTTTGCATTTTACAAAACCAAACACGTAAAAATTATTTATCGAACACTCGGAATATTATCTGCAATTCTTTTGCATACTGTCTTTAATTTGTTTATAATTAAAGACGAACAATCAACAATGACAGTTTTTAGTTTTGTTTGGATCGCAACAATACTTCTCATATTACTTCTTGAGAGAATCAAAAGGTTGAAACCTGTCATATCTAACAAGATACCTGACATTAGTAGTTCTTAAGTATTAATGGGTTGCAAATTAAAAAATTACGTAAATAAATTATAAATAATTACCTAGAGCCTAGTGCCTAGAGCCTAATAGCTAAACTATGAAAAAGAAACCTTCGTTTTTTGAAAGACTAACAGGAAGTGTAAATATTGAAGATAGTGATTTTGAAATACTCGAACCAGCAACAGAATCAATGTTGGATAAAGTGAATGAGACTTGGATAGATGACACCGAGGGTCAACTGGCTGTCGATGTACATCAAGACGATGATGCTGTGGTTGTTAAAACAATGACAGCAGGGGTAAATCCAAATGATATAGAAATAACAGTATCTCGTGACACTATTACCATTCGAGGAAACAGAGAGAGTGAGCATGATGTTCGTGATCATGACTTTTTCCATAAAGAACTTTACTGGGGCTCATTTTCACGAACAATAATGCTTCCATGTGAAGTGGAGTCTGAAGAAGCTAGCGCAAGAGAAGATCACGGTCTATTAACCATTACCCTACCGAAGATTGATAAGAATAAGCAGACAAAAGTTAAAATAAAATAATTCCATATTGTTATAAATGTTCTAGATGTTATAAATGTTCTAGATGTTCTAGATGTAAAAAACTTCCACGAAAGTGGAAGTTTTTTTATATTTAATTTATGAAGTCGTTTTTGCGCTAAACATTTTAAATTCCTTTTTAAATAACTTAACGGATATAACGTAAATTGTATAAGTTATAAAGAATGCTGAAAGCACATCAATTGAATAATGCCTATGCGATAAGAGCACAACAACACCAAAAAGGACAGCTGTTGCAAGAAAAAGGTTTCTTAATGTTTTTTCTTTGTAAAATATAAGAGCTAAAAGAAAAGGTATACCAGTATGGGCCGAGAAAAACAAATCGCCTCCAAAAGTAAAATCTTTAATTATCGAGGCCCCCGTAACAATTACCATCTGGTCGGGAAAAGGCCCGATATGAGTAATGCTTATAAAAACCGAACGAATCAATACAAAAAGTGAAATACTCTTAAAAATAAAAGGGAGTTTTTGTGGCTTTATTAAACAAAGTAAAATTACAAAACCAGCAAGTACAACTGGGCCGAAAACAAAAAACCCATCCAAATTAATGACAGGTGTATTACTGAGCACAATATCAGTAACAGGATTACTTGCCTTTTCTGTAGCATATGTGCCAGCATAAAAATTAACAACTAAACTTCCAATCAAAATAACTATGCTTGAAAAAAAAGATTTCAAGTATTCCCAATTTGTAAAATATTTTCTATATGTTTGCATGTTTCAAATTTAAAAATTAAAATGTAAAAAGTAAAAATCGATCAGCCTCTATCTTAAATCCTTGTATCCTTTCGTAATCAGACTTTATGTACAAAAGCACTTACCCCCACGACCCAATTTTTTGAAGTATGAATTTATCTTGTGATTGTCTGATCCTTAGTGTGGGGCCTGTCAAACAAAACTATGTGTATGAAGTTTATCATATATCTCCAAGCAGTAAATACAACCCCCTCTTCTTTAAATCTTCTTGGTGATGTCACTATTTTAAAATCCATAGAAAATATTGTCTTGCCAAATCTATGTGCTCTACGCACAGTATCTGTATCATCTCCATAAAAAAGAATGCTCTTATCGAGTCCTCCCATTTTATCTAAAACACTTCTTCTTATAGCAAAATTTCCAAAAATAGCTGTATATCCTAAAATGTAATAAACTGGCAATACAATAAGATAATAAAAAATCCAAACAAGAAACTTTGTTAAAAAAGAAATATCTTCATATATATATGGACCACTTAATGTTGCAAGAATTAAATCTTTGCTAAATTTTTCTGTTATTTGCTCATACCATCCAGAAATCATTTTTGTGTCGGCATCGATAAAGGCCACAATGTCTCCCCTAGTTTCATCTATACCTCTTTGACGCGCATGCATCACCCCTTTTTTTTCTTCATATATAACACGAACGTTCTCATATGTTGAAACAATTTTGTTTGTTCCGTCTGTGCTACCATTATCAACAACAACGATCTCATAAAAATTTGCTCCAGTCGCAAAAACAGAATCGAGACATGCTCCAATATATTTTTCTTCATTATATGCAGGTATAACAAGACTGACTGTTGGTGGATTAATATTTTCCATAAACTTTATATATATATATATTATAGTATATTTTAAGAAATAATACCTAAAATCAAAACGGCCTAGAAGGTATTTCAATTTTCATAAATTCTGCTACAATATGCTTTATGGACCTTGAAACAAGCCAATTACTTCGTCGGCTCACAGAGCTTACAGAAGAAAATAATAAAATTTTACTAAAAGTTCAAAAACATACCCGTTGGGCTATGTTCTTCTCTTTTCTAAAATGGTCATTATTTATTGCTTTAACTGTTGGTTCATATTTGGCGGTTCAACCATATATTGGAGAAGCAATAGACGCCTATAAATCTCTTGAATCCGCAAAGTCTCAAAGTCAGGGCATACAGGACTACTTGAAAAATATACAAAATCCTGTAAAGTATGTACCACCTACAGTAGGTAGTTAAGATTATGGTAACGCTGAGGTAGCTCAGTTGGTAGAGCATTCCCCTGAAGAGGGAAGGGTCACCGGTTCGACCCCGGTCCTCAGCACAAAATACAAAAACCAGTTTCGAAAGAAACTGGTTTTTGTATTTTGTGCTGAGGAGCAGGCAAAGAGTTTTGCCTGCGCACCGGGGTCGAACAGCGGAGCGGGACCCAAGCAAGCTTGCTTGGGAGCGAGCTGGCGCCTAGACTTTTCTGAGCGACGGCGAAGAAAAAGTCGGAGGAGACATCCCGGTCCTCACCCTCCGTCCTTGCGAAAGCATACCCATGCTTTCCTACCCTCTCAACCCCCTCCACAAGCCCCTATTTTGCCCCAAAACACTCATTTAATGAGAAAACACAACTTTATAGCCCTATTTATTCTAGCCTAGCTCTTTCGGCCAAATCAGGGATAAGCTTCAAAACCTTCTTTAAATGCGACTTTTTAGTCCCCCTTCCTAATGAAAGTCGAATAGAGGAACGTGCGCATTTATCCCCTTGAGGAAGACTGCCCACAACGTACGAAACTGATTCATCATTTAAATTTTCACAAGAAGACAGTGATGCACATGCAATACCCTTCGCATCAAGTTCAAGTACCAAAAATTCCGCATTCACATTTGAAATACAAAAATTTATATTATTTGGTAATCGATCTTCCCTACTTCCATTTATTTTTACATCTGGAATTAATTTTGCCTGTCCGGCCAGGATAATTTCATCTATAAAAAAATCCCTCAAAATAATTAAACGCGCAGATTCTTTTTCTCTAATTTTTTGTGTAATCTCCAACGCTTTTGCCATCCCAATAATTGCAGGCACATTCTCTGTCCCCGGTCTCATACCACCTTCCTGCCCTCCGCCATTTATTATTGCTTCACAAGGAACATACTTTTTTACATAAAGCACAGCAATTCCCTTTGGCCCATATATTTTATGTCCGTCTAAAGTCATTAAATCTACACCTAGTTTTTCTCTATCTAAAATACAATAATTTACCGCTTGACTCGCATCAGTATGAACAAAAGGATAATCTTCTATGTTTCTTTTTTTATCAAGCTTCCAAAGTTTTACCCTTCTAGCAATTTCCTTAATCGGTTCGATTGTACCGATCTCATTATTTGCATACATAACTGTCACAAGAATTGTTTCATCTCTTAATGCTTTCTCCACATCCGACGCTTTAACCTTTCCCTCTTCATCAACAGGCAAATATGTAATTTCTGCTCTCGCTCCCATTTCGAGAGATTGGCAAACCTCAAGAGTTGCAGAGTGTTCAATTACAGAAGTTATGATGTGGGGAATTTTTTCTGGATAAGATTTTTTATACGCTTCCACCATCCCTCTTATCGCCAAGTTAATTGATTCAGTTCCGCTTGCAGTAAAAATAATATCCGAAGCCTGCGCATTTAAAATATGAGCAATAGAGGCCTTGGCTTCATTTATTTTTTTCTTAATTTCTACACCCTCCTTATAAATCGCAGACGGGTTGAAAAAACTACCCTTAAGATAGGGTTTCATTGCCTTTAGGACTTTTTTGTCTAAAGGTGTTGTAGATGCGTAGTCTAAGTATATTTTCATCCCGTTAGAAGTTTACTTAATAATTAATTTACTTACGATATAAATATTCAACAAAATCATCCCGAAGTTCCAAACTATACCTATGGTAAACTTCTAACGGGACAAGTGTCCTCCTAATATAGCACAAAACCTAAAAATAATGTATAATATTTCACTATGAATACTGATACAAACAATATCATAATCTATTCTCTAATTATTCTTGCCGTTATCCTAATTGCAGTAATAATACGCCTAGAAGTTAGGATAAAAAGACTTATGAGTGGTAAAAACGGCCACTCTCTCGAAGAGTCTTTCAACTCTATGCAGGAGGATATTTCAGGGCTTCATAATTTTGAAGAGGATATGAAGAACTATTTAACAGATGTAGAAAAAAGACTTCGCCGA
The DNA here is from genome assembly GCA_964525175.1 of uncultured Candidatus Saccharibacteria bacterium. Taxonomy (GTDB): domain Bacteria; phylum Patescibacteriota; class Minisyncoccia; order Phycocordibacterales; family CAIZIN01; genus CAIZIN01. The sequence goes on from CAZGFB010000034.1 coordinate 5,781, forward strand.
AGTGTCCAAGCTGTTGAAACTATTCGTTACAACCCATTCAAAGGCACAGGCTCTGGGGGCAATCAAAGTTTTGCAACATCACTAATCTCAGAAGAAGGCGATGGTGTTGTTATTTCAAGCTTATACTCAAGAGAACATGTGAGTGTATTTTCTAAACCAATAAAGGCTCACAAATCTGAGTTTGATCTTACCGAGGAAGAGCTAGAAGTTTTGAAAAATGCAAAGGAGAGTTTGGGGAAATAAAACACGACACCAATACACGAATAAATACAGCGAATTACACGAATGGAATACCATACACTGCTGTTGTCATTCCCGTGAAGACGGGAATCCATGGATCACACATAATTTCTTGCAAGAAATTTGTTCGATCCCGACTCGGCTCGTCAGCCTCCGTCTTTGAATCGTGTCCCACACGATTCAACCTCGCATTCGCAAGGATGACAATGCGGAGGAATTCATAATTCCATTCGTGTCATTCGAGCTCATTCGTGTATTAGTATCGAGATATTTCAATAAACTAAAATTAGACAACATTCTGATACCCTTGTAAAAAAGCTAAAAATAAGGTAGTTTAGAGACTCCCTAATCTTGAAACCTATATATGACAAATTCAAACAAACAAGAAAATCTGACTGCCCGCCCACCTATTGTTGTTGTAATGGGTCATATTGACCATGGAAAATCAACTCTTCTAGACTATATTCGTAAGGCTAACGTTGTTGCTACCGAGGCAGGAGGCATTACACAGCACACAGCAGCGTATGAAGCTGTGCATACCGACAAGGAAGGGAAAGTATCTCGAATCACCTTCATAGACACCCCAGGGCACGCTGCTTTTGTTGAATTACGTTCACGAGGTGCTCAAGTTGCCGATGTCGCTATTCTCGTTGTTTCTGCAGAAGACGGAGTGAAGCCTCAAACACTCGACGCACTTAAATCAATTGTTGATTCGAAAATTCCATATATTGTTGCAATTAATAAAATCGACAAACCAAACGCAAATATTGAACGCACAAAACAAACCTTAGCCGAAAATGAAATCTATATTGAAGAATGGGGAGGTAAAATTCCAGCTGTTCCAATTTCTGCAAAATTTGGACAAGGCGTAGAAGACTTACTTGAAATTGTTTTGCTTACAGCCGAAATGGAAGAATTGAAAGCCGACAATTCCCTACCAGCCTCAGGAGTTGTATTAGAAGCACATTCACATAAAACAAAAGGTCTTTCTGCAACTCTCATAATTAAAAATGGAACCTTAAAAACCGGTTCGTATATTGTATCCGAACATGCCTATGCACCAGTGCGAGTGATTGAAGATTTTAAAGGTTCAAAAGTTGATGGCGCTACTTTCTCTAGTCCTGTTTGTATTACCGGCTGGACAGAGCTTCCAACAATAGGTGCTGAATTTACAACATGCAATACTAAAAAAGAAGCCGAGGTGCTCATTGAAGAATTTTCACTCAATCAAAAAACAAGATCATCACACGCAACAGTTTCGACAAACGAGGACAAGGCCTATGTGCCGATAATCATTAAAGCTGATGTTGCAGGAACTTTAGACGCTATTGTTCATGAAATTAAAAAATTAGAAAACGAAAGAGTTGGAGCAAATATTATTTACACAGGAGTTGGTGATATTACCGAAAGTGATATTCGAGCTGCAAGTGGAAAAAATAATATTGTGATTGTTGGTTTCAATGTAAAAATTGATACTCAGGCAACAGCCTTGCGAGAACGAGAAAATATTGAAGTAAAAGTATTTGGAATTATATATGAACTTGGAGACTATTTGAAAGAACTTTTTGTAAACAGAACACCCAAGATTTCAAGCGAAGAAATGAAAGGTCAAATGAAAGTTCTGAAATATTTTAGTGCAATGAAGGATAAACAAGTAATTGGAGCACGAGTCGTTAAAGGTTCTATACATGTTAAAGAAATTGTTAAGATAATACGTCAAGATGAAGAAATTGGGCGAGGAGTTATCGTTGAGCTTCAGCACGCTAAAGAAAAAGTAAGCGACATTGAAGAAGGAAAAGAATGTGGACTTTGTGTTGAATCAAAAACAGAGATTGCACCTGGAGACATTTTGGAATCGTTTGAAGTAGTTGAAAGATAGAATTAAGAATTATGAATTAAGAATTACGAATAGAACTAAAATACAATGAACATCAAGGATCAAAAAATCGGAGACATGTTAAAAAAGATTGCAGGTGAATTTATTCAGCGCAACTCTAATATGACGTCTCTTATCACAGTAACAAGAGTGGATGTGGCAGACCGAGGAGGCCGAGCTATATTATATGTGACTGTTTTCCCAGAAGATAAAGGAAAAGGTGCTCTTGATATGCTAAAAAGAAAAAGAAGTGAATTTAGAGAAGCCGTGAAAAGCGGTCTTCGAGTTGGGCGAATCCCCTTCTGTGATTTTGAATTAGACGCTGCAGCGAAGCTGTTGAGGACGATAGAGGGACTGGAGGAGAATAAGTAATTCATTTACCACTCGGATGTCGTGAATTAGATTACTCATTCACACACCTTTCACTCGGCTGAAGAAATAAACTACATACCGGCTGAAGCCGGTAGTTTGTTAAACGACTAAAGTCCAGA
>CAZGFB010000035.1:0-8342 GCA_964525175.1 uncultured Candidatus Saccharibacteria bacterium
CGAGCTCGCGCCGTCGCGCTCGCTAGGCTCACCAAAACCTCCACACTCAAAGATTTTTATAACAGATTATAATTTATAAAAAATAAAAAATAACACATATGGCAAAAATTTTTGTAACAAGACACATTCCAGGGCCGGGAATAGATTTACTTAAAAATGCAGGTTATGAATTGAAAATAAATGAAGAGGACAGACCTTTAACAGAGGAAGAATTGTTGGGTGAATTGTCTTCAAATCAATATGATGGGGTTCTTTCTTTGCTTACAGATAAAATTGATGCAAAAGTTTTTGACTCAGCTCCAAACATAAAAATTGTTTCAAACTATGCCGTCGGTTTTAATAATATAGATTTAGAAGAATCTAAGAAAAGAAATATAGTAATTTCAAACACTCCTGGTACTTCCACAAATGCTGTCGCGGAATTTACAATTGCCCTGGCTATGAATATTGCAAAGAGGGTGGATGAAGGAGATCAATTTATCCGTGATGGAAAATATAAAGGATGGAACCCAAATCTTTTAATTGGTGAGGAGATTCTCAATAAAACTTGGGGATTGATTGGTGCCGGTAGAATTGGTGGAAGAGTTGCAGAAATTTTATCTAAAGGTTTTGGAATGAAAATTATGTACCATGACATAAAACGAAATGAAGAGTTAGAAAAAAATTATGGAGCAGAATTTAAAGAAAATGTTGAGGATTTAATAAAAGAATCTGATATTATTTCCTTGCACGTTCTTCTTGATGAGAGTACAAAACATCTTATGAATAAAGAGAGAATGGCAATGATGAAAAGTACAGCTGTATTGATAAATACATCTCGAGGTCCTGTGGTGGATGAAGTAGAAATTGTTGAAGTTCTTAAAAATAAAAAAATTCGAGGTTTTGCAACTGATGTGTTTGAGATGGAACCAAATTTAGCAGAAGGGCTTAAAGAGCTTCCAAATGTTGTCCTTACTCCGCATATTGCTTCAGCGACTGAGGAGGCACGAAATGCTATGTCGGTGCAGGCAGCGGAGAATTTGATTAATTTTTTCGAGGGGAGGGAGGTGAAGTTTAGAGTAAGTTAGGTTAAAAGCAACAGGAGATAACAGGTGAAATAACAGTATTTTATGTCATCCACGGGTACCCCCGGGGATCCAAGTCTTGTATTTAAATCCGAAATTCGAAGCACGAAATCCGAAACAAATTCTAAATCTGAAATTCAAAATTCAAAACAGATTTTCAGACTGGATTCCCGTCTCCACGGGAATGACAAATACGAGTTGCTTTTTATGGGAATGTTGGTATACTGTGCCCCATGATTACACTTGATATAACAAAACGAGATATTAATTCAAAATTAGAAACTCTTAGACGAGATGGCTTTATTCCTGCTGTATTTTACGGCCGAAAAGAGGCTTCAACACCTATTTCTGTAAATGAAATTAATTTTCTAAAAGTATTGAAGGAGGCTGGAGAGTCTTCAGTTATTAGCCTTGTGGATGGTAATGAAAAACATGATGCCCTTATCCATGATGTTGCCAAAGATTCAGTTTCAGGAAAAATAATCCATGTAGATTTCTATATAATTGAAAAAGGAAAGAAAGTGGAAGTTAATATTCCAGTTGTCTTTACTGGCGTTTCTTTTGCTCAAAAAGACCTTGGGGGTTCACTTGTAAAGGTTATGCATGAAATTGAAGTTTCAGCTGAAGCAAGTAATTTGCCACATGAGATCGAAGTTGATATTTCAGCGCTTACAGATTTTGAATCTAGAATTCTTGTTAAAGACATTAAACTTCCTGCCGGAGTAACATTCGTAAGTGATGAGGAAGAAGTTATTGCTCTTGTAACACCTGCTAAGGAAGAAGTTGAAGAGGAAGTGGCTACTGGTGATGTTTCAGCAATTGAACTTTCAGAGACTAAAGGAAAGAAAGAGGAGGAAGGAGCGGAGTAGTCAGTAAATTCGAAATTCGAAGCACGAAATCCGAAACAAATCCTAAATTCAAAATTCTAAACAAAATACAAAAGAGACTTTCCCTTCGGGAAAGTCTCTTTTGTATTAAGCTAGTGCCTAGTGCCTAGCGGCTAAATATGTTAATATTAGAGGAATAATGAGAAAATATTTTTATGTTTTAAGTATATGTCTGCTATTTTCTGGTGTGGCTCATTTTGTTGTGGCTCAAACTGCTGGTGTTGGAGATTGTTTGTCATCTCCAGAAGCAAAAGCTAAATGTGAAGCGGAGTTGGCAAAAACTGAAAAAGAAATAGTTGAGACTACGAAAGTTTTGAATGTTCAAAAAACTCAATCATCATCTATTCAAAAAGATGTGAATGTCTTAACCTCTGAGATTAAACAAAAACAGCTTAATATTAAAGCCAAGGATATTAATATAAAACAAATTGGTGGCGAGATTACAACCAAAACTAAAAAAATTGGAGAATTAAATGGGCAAATACAAAGAGGACAAGAATCACTTTCTCAAATAATTAAAAAATTAAATCAAATTGATGAAGTGACTTTGCCAGAAATAGTTTTTGCAAACGCAAGCCTTTCAGATGCTTTATTGGACGTAGATAATTTTAATTCTGTAAATAGATCTTTAGAAGATTTGTTTGCTAGTATCCGAGGTACAAAAACTGTTGCTGAAAAGGAAAAAGAAGCATTAGCTAAGAAAAAGGCTGATGAGCTTAATGCAAAGCAAACTATCGAAGCAAATAAAAGAGCTGTTGAAAAAAAAGAAGCAGAAAAGAAACAACTTTTAGCTGTTTCTAAAACTACAGAATTTACATACGAACAATTAATTGCTCAGAAACAAAAAAAAGCTCAGCAAATTCGCGATGCACTTTTTGCACTTAGAGATTCTGGCGCCATTCCTTTTGGAACAGCTTTGCAATATGCAAAAGAAGTTCAAAAAATCACAGGGGTGCGACCTGCTTTTCTTCTTGCAATTATTAAACAAGAATCAGATTTAGGAAAAAATGTTGGTTCGTGTTTGGTGACAGATTTAACAACTGGTGATGGTAAGGGAAAAAATACTGGAACATTTTTTGAAAAGGTTATGAAATCACCAAGAGACACTGTGCCGTTTCAAGCTATAACAAGTGCTCTGGGAAGAGATTGGAAATCAACACCTGTGTCGTGCCCAATTGGTAGTAAAACATATTATGTTGGAAGAGGTTTTGGTAGTGCGATGGGTCCCGCACAATTTATTCCTTCTACTTGGATGATATTTGAAAATCGTATTGAGAAAGCTCTTGGAGTCAAACAGGCTGATCCGTGGAGAGCGAAGGATGCTTTTACAGCTTCAGGAATGTATTTGGGAGATTTAGGTGCAAGTGCCGGAACATATTCTTCAGAAGTTGCAGCGGCTTGTAAATATTACGGTAGTGGCGGAGCGACTTGTACATACGGAACTCAAGTTATGGCAAAGGTTGCAAATATTCAAGAGACAATGATTGATGTGCTGGAAGATAACTAGTAGAAAGTATAAAGTTTAAAGTATAAAGTAAGAGAGGCTTTCCCGAAGGGAAAGCCTCTCTTGTATTCACTTTCAACTTTAAACTTTAAAACTTTATAACTTGTTAGATAATCGAATAATCCAAGCTCTTCTGCTGCAAGCTAGCACCAGTAATTTTGAATCTTACTTCTGTTCCAAGTGTATATATTTTTTTTGTTTTTTGTCCGACGATTCGGTAATTTTTTTCATCGAGTTCGTAGCGGTCATCTTTCATATCTCGTAGTCGACACATTCCTTCTGATTTTGTTTCCTTGTCTTCAATATAAAGACCCCACTCTGTAACACCTGAAATAACACCGTCGCGTTCTGCTCCTATGAGATTTTGCATTAGCTCTACTTGTTTGTATTTAATACTTTCTCGCTCTGCTTCAGCTGCTGCTATTTCTCTTTCTGTTGAACTCACTGCGCATTTTTCATAGAAAGCTATTTCTTTATGATCAATTTTTTTACCAGCTAAATACTTTTCTAAAATTCGGTGAACAAGAAGGTCTGGGTATCTTCGAATCGGTGAAGTGAAGTGCGCGTAATGTTCGAAAGCAAGACCGAAGTGCCCGATATTTTTTGTAGAATATATAGCTTTAGCCATTGATCGAATAGATGCTGTTTTAATAAGACTTTCTTCAGCCTTTCCTTCAACTTGTTGCATAAGTGACTGCAAATCTTTTACTTTAATTGCTCCGTCATTGTGGGGGAGTGAATATCCGAGCGCATGCACAAAAAGTGCTAGGTCGCGAATACGGTCTTTCTTTGGCTCATCGTGAATTCTGTAAAGTAGAGGGGAATCTTCAATACCGGCTTTTTCTTCAATTGCTGAAATGTATATTGCAACTTCTTTGTTGGCTAAAAGCATAAATTCTTCCACCAGCTTATGTGTAGCGAGTCGTTTTTTAATATACACTCCGATAGGCGCTCCTTTTTCGTCTAGCTTGAATTTTACTTCATCTTGTTCGAAATCAATTGCACCTTTTTTGAATTTTGCTTCTCGGAAAATATTTGCAATCGAGTTTAGTGTTGAAAGTTCTTCAAACATTGTACCAGTACCCGCATCGAGAACTCCCTGAGCCTCTTCATAAGAAAATCTTTTGTTTGAGCGAATGATAGTTTTTCCAAACCATTTCTTTTTTATATGACCAGCTTTGTCAATATTGAAAATTACGGAGAAAGCACATTTATCTTCATTTGGATTTAGAGAACAGAGATCATTTGAAAGTTTTTCTGGAAGCATCGGAATAGTTCTGTCGACTAAATAAACAGAAAAAGCTCGCTTCTGCGCTTCCTTATCGAGAGCTGTATTCGGTCGGACATAATGAGATACATCAGCGATATGCACACCGATCTCAAATTCATTATCATTTATTTTTTTGAAGGAAAGGGCATCGTCGAAGTCTTTTGCATCGGCAGGGTCGATTGTACAAGTCTGTGTATCTCGCATATCTCTTCGGTTTGCAATTTCTGATGCTGGGATTTCTTTTGAAAAACTTTGAGCTTCAGCCTCAACATCTTCAGGAAATTCAATTTCAAAACCTTTTTCATATACAATAGAATACATCTCAGTTTTATTGTCTCCTTTCATTCCGATTATTTTTTCAACTTTACCAGAAGGCATTTCGTCTTTCCATTCTGTAATTGTTGCAAGAACTTTTGTATCAAGCTTGATTTGCAGATCTTCCTTATCGGCAAGTAGAATATCCACATACATTTTTTTATCATCGGGATGTACATAAACCTTATTATTTTCATGGCGAATAATAGTGCCAGCAAATTGAGTCTTATTTCGGTTGATTATTGAAGTCACTTCGCCTAGCGGTTGACCTCGCATTTTGCCTACTATTTTTACTTCCACTTCGTCTCTATGAAGGGCTGTATGTAGCTTGTCTGCCTCTATCCGAATGTCTTCTTTTAGCTCGGGGAGGGTTAAAAAGCCCACAGCTTTTGAGTTGAGGGTTATAATACCAGTAATCATTTTGGGTTCCTTTTTCTTTTGGTTTTTCACCCAAGCACTATAACACAATTGCTCCTTATTGACCATTCGTTGTTTTTTTGTTAGTATATGGCCTATGTTAAAAATCCGTTTACAACGCACAGGACGAAAGAATGTTCCAACATTTCGAATTGTTCTTACTGACTCAAAAAACTCAACAAAGAGTGGTAAGTTTATTGAAGTGCTTGGTAATCACGATCCTCGAGGAGACAAAGGAGAAGTGAAAGCAGATAAAGTTAAGTACTGGATGTCACAAGGCGCACAGCTTACAGGAACTCTTCACAATCTTTTTATTAAAAAAGGCATTATTAAAGGTGAGAAAGTTAACAAGCTTCCAAAGAATGTTCCTCAAAAAGCACCTGAAGAAGTTGTTGTAGAAGCTCCAAAAAAGGAAGAATCAGCACCGGCTCCAAAAGAAGAAGTTGTTGAAGAATCCGAATCTTCTGTCATTCCTGCGGAGGCAGGAATCCAGTCTGAAGAATCTGCTGTAGTTTCAGAAGAGGCTCCAGTTGCAGAAGAAACAGTGGAAGAAACTAAATAATCTTCTTTCTGTCATCCTCGCGAATGCGGGGATCCAGGTTAATTTGAATTTTTACCGACTGGATTCTGGCCTTCGCCAGAATGACAGATAAAGAATAGTAAAGTATTCCACAGAAAAAGTTTTTGAGTTTTTGATTTTTTTGATATAATTAATACTGTTATTTCAACGAATGAGAGGTGTGTGAGTGAGTAATCTCACTCATGACATCCGAATGAAGTTGAAATATAAGACGAAAGTGCTTTTATCAGTCCTTCCCAAAAGGAAGTAATAAACAAAACACGATGGAAAGAGACGCACAGTTTTTAGAATATGTTATTAAAGGTTTGGTAGATGTTCCTGAGAAAGTGGTTATTAATCGAACGGTGGATGAGATGGGTGTTCTTTTGACACTATCAGTCGATCCAGTTGATATGGGTAAGGTGATTGGCCGATCTGGAAATACTGCAAAAGCTATTCGAACATTACTTCGAGTTGTCGGGATGAAAAACAACGCTCGAGTAAACCTAAAAATTAACGAACCAGAAGGAGGTAAGAAAGAAGTTGTTATGAAATCTGTAGATGAGGTTTTGGAGGATCTGTAGTGGCGGGGTACCGCCCGCAGACTTACGCGGACTGTACGCAGACTAACGCAGACGGAATACAGGATCTGGCCAATACGAAATTCAAATCAAAAGCCCCGCATTTCGTGCGGGGCTTTTGTGTATAGGTAATTCAAGCAACTCGGCTGTATAATAATTTATTGTGTTATAATATTTACATGATATATCAATTTGAAATTCTATCTTTGCTGGCCGTAGTGTTGAGTATTACTCTGGGTATTCATTTGTATAGAAAACTCCTAGCCCAACCAAATGGCAAATCTATAATGTTTTTTTCGGCAATTATTTTAATTGTTAGTATTATAATATTGGGCTTAGGTTATATAAGTTTATTTATGCATGTAATGGAACTTTTGGCTCTGGTATTGTGCTTTGTTGTCGTCATTTATTATTATAAAAAAGTATCATCTCAATCAGATAATAAGAGTATTGCCATTTTTTCATCGATTATTGCAGTAATAAGTATTTTTACATTGGCAGTAGGATACTTATGGTTTTTTTATAGTAAAAATATAGATTGGAGTTTTTTGCGTTCAGATTGGCAGGAGGTAAATAGTAGAGGGTGGAATGATGTAAATTACATAAGGAGTAAGATAGGTGATTTTATAATGGTTGTTTCGGGCATAACAAATCCTATTGTTGGTTTTATTGCCTTTTATTATGCGATGGGTAAAGCGATGACTGGAAATCCACAACCAATCAATCAGATTGAGGTACTAGGTTTTTTTATAATTCCTGCCCTAGTTTCAGTTGTTGTATATATAGGTTTGTCTAATCTCTTAGCAAGAGTAGTAAGAAAAATATATAGAAAAATAACAAATATCTAGGGATTAATTTTCTTTGACAAAAACCCCTTTTTCTTGTATTTTGTATGTGTTGTTTGTTTTGTTTACTAAAAACTAAAGACTAACGACTAATAACTATCCCCATGACTTTTCATATCATCACATTATTCCCAGAATCTTTCACCTCATATTTAAATGAGTCTATTTTGGCGCGAGCACAAAAAAGTAAGTTAATTAAGTTTAAATTCTATAACCCCCGCGATTTCGCCAAGCCCACAGAAGCCTCAAGGATGCGTGCGAAAAATGGAATAGGCGAAGAAAAGCCTTATCTGAGAGTAGATGATAAACCCTATGGTGGGGGGCCGGGGATGATCCTTCAGGCTCTTCCTGTAATAAAGGCAATTGAAAGAGCCTTGAAGGAAATTAAAAAAGAAAAAATAAAAAGTAAAAAAGGGGATTCCCTGGCCGGGCAGGCAAAAGTTAAAAGTAAGATAAATATAATTCATTTGAGTCCGGGTGGAGAGAAATTTACAAATGCTTATGCAGAGAAAGTATCAAAGAAATATGATCATATAATAATTGTCTGTGGACGATATGAGGGGATAGATGCCCGTGTGAAAAAAATATTTAAAGGTGATGAAATTTCAATTGGGGATTATGTGCTCACTGGTGGGGAGCTTCCCGCAATGGTGATGATTGATTCAATCTCTAGGCAAATTGAGGGAGTGCTTGGTAATGTAAAATCTATTGAAGAAAAAAGAATTGCTTCACACGACGCATACACACGCCCAGAAATTTTGGAATATAAAGGAAAGAAGCATCGAGTGCCAAAAATCCTTAAGTCTGGAAATCATAAGGCTATCGATGAGTGGAGGGCAGGGAAGTAAAATTTCCTTGACATCCTCCGCAGTTTTGCTATAATCACGCGTACGACTTTTG
>CAZGFB010000036.1:0-7940 GCA_964525175.1 uncultured Candidatus Saccharibacteria bacterium
CTCCAATATCAGCAAACAATCAAGCTTTAATCGCAACTTTGCAAAAACAATTAAATGCTTTAATTGCTTTACTACAAAGTATGCTAGCTCAACAGGGTTCAACAATCTCGATTCCAAACACATCTTCCAATCTTCTATTTAATCGAAACCTCTTCGTAAACATGCAAGACCCTGATGTCAAAAGACTACAACTCTGGCTAAACTCTCACGGATACACAATCGCAACTGAAGGCCCTGGCTCTCCCGGAAACGAAAGTGACAGATTTGGTAATGCAACAATCGCTGCGCTAAAGAAATTCCAAGCCTATGTAGGTGTTCCACAAAGTGGAGGATTGGATGAGGCGACGAGGGCGAAGATGAAGTAACCAGATAGTGAGTAGTAGGTAGCTTGTCCTCCTAGGTTTTTGTAACCAAAAAGCTTGGAGGGTGAGTAGTGAGTAAAAAAATACAAATACATACAAAAGTTGCGCCTTACGGCGCAACTTTTGTATTCATTCATAATTCTTAATTCTCGATGATAAATGCCTGCTAGCATTTATCATCGAAATCAGCTAAAATGCTATGTAATGACTGAAATTAATGATTTAAAAACCTTTATATTTATTGGGCGTTCGGGCTGTGGAAAAGGTACACAGGCGAAGCTTTTTATGGAGAAGTTTAAAGAGATTCGACCGGACGAACCTTTTTATTATCTTGAGTCTGGTAAACGATTTAGGGATTTTATCGACGAAGATACATACTCCAGTGAACTTTCAAAAGAAATAATGAAAAATGGAAAGCTTCAGCCAGAATTTCTTGCAGTTTGGGCTTGGTCAAATTTGTTGGTTGAGAATTTAAAAAAAGGAGAACATTTGATTTTAGATGGAACGCCAAGAAAACTTCGTGAGGCTCATATTCTTGAAACAGCTTTTGATTTTTATGGAATTAAAGATGTTTATGTGATTCATATTGATATTACAAAAGAAGAAACAAAAAGAAGATTGACCTTGAGGGGGAGAATGGATGATCAAAATTCCGAGGATGTTGATAAGCGTCTAGAGTGGTTTGATGTGGAAGTTGCTCCTACAATAGATTTTTATGTTAATAGCCCAAGATATAAATATTTACACATTAATGGAGAGCAAGAGGAGAAGGAGATACATCAAGAAATTTTAGCAAAATTGAACACGACACCAATACACGAATAAATACAACGAATGACACGAATAGAATGCAGGAATTCAGAATTCCATTCGTGTCATTCGCTTTCATTCGTAAATTTGTGTCGAGATATAAAAAATGATCAAACTTAAATCCGACAAAGACATAGAAATTTTACGAGAGGGTGGCAAGCACTTGGCTTTTGTGTTGAATGCATTAAAAAAAGCTGCTAAACCAGGAGTAACAACAAAAGAGCTTGATGACTTGGCGTATAAACTTACAACAGAGCTCGGCGACAAACCTGCATTTTTAAATTACAAACCCTACGGTGCGAGTCGCCCTTTTCCTGCAAGTGCTTGTATTTCAATAAATAATGAAATTGTTCACGGTATTCCAAATGAATCAAAAAAAGTTTTAAAGGATGGTGATATTGTTTCTTTGGACATGGGCTTGATTCACAAAGGACTTTTTGTTGATTCTGCTATTACTGTTGCTGTGGGGAAAATAGATGAGGAGGCAAAAAAACTTCTAAAATTTACAAAACAATCACTGGACGCTGGAATTAAGGCTATGAAAATTGGTGGACATATTGGAGATATTGGGTATGCGATTGCGAAAGTCGCAGAGAAATATAAATATGGAATAGCAGAAGGGCTTTGTGGTCACGGTGTGGGTTTTGCTGTTCATGAAGATCCGTATGTGCCAAACGAGGGGATACAAGGTGAGGGTCCAGAATTAGTTCCTGGGCTTGTGATAGCAATTGAACCGATGTTTAACGAGGGTACGGGGCAAACAAAACTTGCTAAAGATAATTGGACATACCTCACAAAAGACGGAAAACGAAGCGCCCATTTCGAACACACTGTTGCTATCACAAAAGATGGGGTAGAGATTTTGACGAAGTAGTATTTTCTTAAATGTCATTCAGTATTACTTTTTGCGACCGCTCCGGCCCCCTGCCGGGCCTCGCTTCGGTTTCGCCGAAAACTTTTTGATTACAAAAAGACCATGCTTTTCGGCTGCAAATGCTCGCAAAAAGTAATACTTTCACTCCTTCTACTATATTTAAACGTGCCCTTCGCCGACTTTTTAACGGTTGGGTGGCGGGCTGTATTTTTAGATTACAAAAAATACAGTCAATTAAATTGATGTGTCCAAAAAGCCTCTGTTGAGCTCTTTTTGGACACATGAAATGCAAAATTAAAGCGACAAACTGTGTGTTTTATGATATAATATACATATGAATGAACTACCTCAAAGTGTAAAAAGTTGCTTATGGTCGTATGACACAGACAAATTAGACCTTGAAATAAATAAAGGGATAATTATTTTTAATGTCTTGAATTTTGGTAATGCAGAGGCTGTTAAGTGGCTTTTTGAGACTTATAAAAGAGAAGAAATAGTTGAGGTGGCAGTTTCAACTTCTGAAACTGAGTGGTCTAAGAAGTCTCTAAATTATTGGAAGAACATTCTTGGGTTTGAGGTTGTTAAAAAATTTCGTATAGCCGTATAAATTATGCACTGGGATATTTTGGATGAAAAAAGAAAAGAAATACTTCCATATTTTTTAGAATTAAAAAAGTATGGTTTTTATCTAGCTGGTGGCACAGCACTGGCTTTGATTATCGGACATAGAGATAGTATAGATTTTGATTTTTTCACAGAGCAAGAATTTGACACTGAGAAACTTTTTGATAATTTGGTAACTATTTTTTCTCCACACGAAATTAAGAGAACTCAAGTAGAGAAAAACACACTATCTATTTTAGTGGATGGACACATAAAAATAAGTTTTTTTACATACAAATACATATTATTGGAAAAAACAATACAAACAGAATATTTTGAAATTGCTTCTTTGTCTGATATTGCTTGCATGAAAGTTAATGCTGTTGTAAATAGAGCGACATTAAAGGACTATGTTGACCTATATTTTATTTTAAAACTAAAGACATTGGCAGAAATTATGGAGAGTCTAAAAATTAAGATGCCAGAGTTGGATACTTTGTTGGCATTAAAATCCATAATCTATTTTGAAGATATTGATGCAGATGAACCAATTATTTTTAAAACTGAAAAAATCTCTCTGAAAGAAATAAAAACTTTCCTGACTAAAGAAGTTAAAGAAATTGTTAGTTAGGATATCTGAATGATTTAAAGGAAAGGCTAAATTATGACAAGAAAAGACCCCACAAGGACGAAACCTTGTAGGGTGAACTTTTCTGTTGGAGATACTCTTATATAATACCAAGCTGAAAATATATGTAAAATTTTAAAAAGCTAGAGCCTATGCTCGACTTTGTTTCCTTATGAGCGAAGCGAATTAGGAATACAAGAAGTACCCTTGTGGCATAGAGCCTAATAGCTATGCAAAAAAATTCTTTTATTAGACAATTTATTGTATAATAAAAGGTATATATGAACCCCAATTTTTTACAAGAAAATAATTTTACAAATTCACAGGAAGAATTAGATTTTTTGCGTAATAGAGTTGCTTCCCTCGAAAAAAATTATGCAGAAAAAGGAGAGGATGTAAGTCGTGAAGAAATTATTCGCGAGGAAATCGATGCTTATAAAAAAACTACACCAGAAGAAGCTCTGCATCGAGACTTTGCACTCACTCACTCTGATGTGGAAGGGATTGTTCTTGATCTAAGTCCCGAGGAACATGATAAAAAAATAGAGGAGCTACTTGGAATACTTCAAGAAAAAGGAATATTAAATACAATACAGATTGTGGAGGCTTTAAAGAATCCTCATATCGAAGATGATTTCCATCGATTTTTAGTGGAGTATGTGGGAAAGGGGTATTCTGTCGATGGGTTAAAAGAGAAAACGCCTCTTTATAAAGCTTTAAAACGTGTACTTTATGAGATTTCTTTTCCAGAAGCTGAGGCTGATGAAAAACCAAAACCTCTAAAAGAATTTGTTTCCGGCATGGAACAGCTTTATGCTGGGCTTCTTAATGCTGGAGGTATTAACAGTTTTCATGACTATGTCACGATAGAGCTAGCTCAGTCACACGCAGAACAAGAGACAGCTTTCTACATGTCTTTACCCGTTGAACACGCTGACCTTTTCGAAAAACAAGTTTTGTCATTTTTCCCAAAAGCAAAAGTTTTGCCAAAGCATGATGATTACAATATTTTTAATGAAAGCGGTATAACGAGCGGTTCATATGCTTCATATGAAAAAAGTGATGCGCTTCCAATTAAAACGTATGAAGAATATGATCACGACCCTTTGAATGCTCTTTTAAATTCATTTTCCAAAATGAATAAAGTTGGCGAAGGAGCATCTATTCAAATAGTTTTAAACCCGCACGGTGATTATTATCTTTCAAAATTTAAAAAAGCTCTTGAAGAAGTAGAGAAAGGTAAGTCGAAAAAAGAAGCGCTAGATATTACTTATGGATTTTTAGATGAGCTCAAGAAAGATTTCAAGATTATGGTCAAGGAAACTATAAAGGGGGATCATAAGAAAAAAGAAAAGGATGCTTTTGAGCAAAAATATGTAGACCAAGGCGTTGTTGAAAGTTTGAAGAAAAAAGTTTCATCACCTATCGTTTCTGCAAATATTCGAATTCTTGCTTCCGCAGAAAATCGCGCGAGAGCAGAGTCTATTCGTGGTGAGCTTGAATCAACATTCAGTCAATTTGTAAATACGACAGGTAACAGTATTTCGTTTACAAAATGTGAAGGAACGAAGCTAAATGTTTTAGTCCGAAATTTTTCATTTAGATATTTTATAGATGGTGAAGTTTTACCAATGAGTATAAAAGAGGTTACCACAGTAATGCATTTCCCAGCGGGAAGCTATACTTCAAATCCAATTTTGAAACAAGCAAAAGCAGGAACAGCTCCAGCTCCAAGTGGTATGCCAGACTCTGGAATTCTTTTGGGGCAAAATATTCATCAGAATACAAAACAAGATATTTATATGATACCAGAAGACAGACTTCGCCATATGTATGTTATTGGACAAACTGGTACTGGTAAATCTGTTATGTTGAAAAACATGATTATTCAAGATATGAAGAACGGGGAAGGAGTTTGCTTCATTGACCCACACGGCTCAGATGTGGAGGCTGTGCTTACTTGCGTTCCTCCAGAAAGATACGAGGATGTTATATATTTTGACCCTGCATATACGGACAGGCCAATGGCTCTTAACATGCTTGAGTTCGATCAATCTCGTCCAGATCAAAAAACCTTTGTGGTGAACGAATTATTTAGTATTTTCAAAAAGTTATTTAGTGATAGTCCAGAATCTATGGGTCCTGCTTTTGAACAATATTTCCGAAACTCGGCAATGCTTGTAATGGAGCATCCAGAATCTGGCTGTACGCTTGTGGATATTTCCCGCGTTCTTTCTGATAAAAAATATAGAGATTTCAAACTTGCTCATTGTAAAAATCCGCTCGTCGCACAATTCTGGGCAAACGCGGAGAAGACAACGGGGGATCAGGGTATAGCAAACTATGTGCCGTATATTACAAACAAGTTTGACGTCTTTCTTTCAAACGAAATTATGCGACCGATTATTTCTCAGGAAAAGTCCTCATTTAATTTCCGAGACCTGATGGATAATAAAAAGATTTTACTTGTAAACCTTTCAAAGGGGCGCCTTGGGGATATGAATGCAAACTTAATTGGTCTCATTCTTGTTGGTAAAATTTTGATGGCTGCACTTTCTCGGGCCGATATTATAGGAAGGCAAGAATTTCCACCTTTCTATCTCTATATTGACGAGTTCCACAATATTACTTCCAATTCAATTGCAACGATTCTTTCTGAAGCTCGAAAATATAAATTAGGCTTAACTATTGCCAATCAATATATTAAACAAATAGATGAAGGAATTCGCGATGCTGTATTCGGTAACGTTGGTTCAATGGCAGTGTTTCGTGTGAGTGTAGATGATGCAGAATATTTGGTAAAACAATTTGAACCTGTGTTCACGGCGAAAGATATTATGAATGTGGATAACTTAAATGCATATATGAAAATCCTTTCTCAAGGAAAGCCTGTTCGTCCATTTTCTCTTTTTGAGCCGTTTCCACCAAAAGGGGATATTGGTATTGGAGATAAGTTAAAACAACTTTCGTATCTGACATACGGACAAGATAGAGCGTTTGTGGAGGATTCGATTATGGAAAAATACAATCAGGCTATATAGCGATTAGGCTCTAGGCGCTAGCTTTTAGGCACTAGCATTTCTGTAATTCCCGCACCTGTATTGTCATCCTCGCGAATGCGGGGATCCAAGTTCAAAATTTAAATTCGAAATTCGAAGTACGAAATCCGAAACAAATTCAAAAAATAAAATAATAAATTTAAAACAAATGCAGATAAATTAAATAAAAATGATATAATAAAAAAATGAGTACGATTGATCCCATCAAAGAAATAATTGAAGACTATGAAGACAAAATATCTTTATTTAAAATAGAGCGTGAGGAGGCAATTGCTAATTTTAAAAAAGTTGTACATACAAGAAAAATTGAAGATATTAAAATAAATTTAGAAGCAAATAAAATTGAGCAAGGTAAATAATATTCAAAAAAATAATGTTCTTGTAACTCGTGAAGATTTATTTGCGGGTTTACCTTTTGATGAAAGGGTAGAAGCCTGTGTAAAAATTGTAGTTGATAAATCGCGTCAATTTGTGAACGAAACCTCAATTATGTTGGACTTGGCAAGAAAAGGAGCGTCTGTGTATGTCTCCTGTGAGGCAGAAAACGATACAGACATCTGTGCCTTTTTAGCCCAATTAGATATCGAAGTAGAGCATTTAGCAAAAGAGGTAGCGGAGAAGCTCAAAAGTCTAGTCTCGACACCAATACACGAATAAATGCGAATGACACGAATAGTATTCTAATATCTTGGCTTGTCATTCCGGCGAAGGCCGGAATCCAGTCTGGAAAGTATTTGTTTTATATTTTATATTTTGAATTTAGGATTTGTTTCGGATTTCGAATTTCGTGCTTCGGATTTTACCGACTGGATTCCGGTCTTCGCCGGAATGACAGAGGGTTGGTCTGGGGTTTATTTTCTTTAAAAAAGGTGGTAGTATATCGCCATGACTACACATTTTAAAGATGAAAAAACTCTGGTTGTTATAAAGCCAGATGGCGTACAGCGTTCACTTATTGGGGAAATTATAAAACGGTTTGAAAGGGTTGGTTTGAAGCTTATTGGTTTAAAGATGATTGTTCCGACTGCAGATTTTGTTGAGACACATTATACCCTTGACCCAGAATGGCGAAGAATAACAGGTGAAAAAACTATTGCCAATTATAAAAAGAAAGGGCTGACTCCTCCAACAGAAGATCCGCTAGAAGTTACTGGAATTTTGTTAGAAAAACTAAAAGCATATTTTACATCAGGACCAGCTATTGCAATGGTTTGGCAGGGAGCGCATTCTGTTTCTATTGTTCGAAAGCTTGTTGGAAGTACAGAACCTTTAACTTCAGATGTTGGAACAATTCGAGGTGATTTTGTTCTTGATTCATATCAAATGTGTGATACCGACGGGCGCTCTGTCCGAAATCTTATTCATGCTACTGGTACAGTAGAGGAAGCTGAAAGAGAAATTAATCATTGGTTTAATGAAGGCGAAATAATAAATTACCGACTCATTCAGGAGCAGATTATGTATGATGTGAACTTGGATGGGATATTGGAGTAGTTTTTAAATTACCCCTTGATGTATATTTTTTGGAACACGAAAAAACTCTGCAAAAGTATTTTTCTACTGAAAAATCTTTTCCACATGGCTCAGACCGCCGTCTTCCGCCC